>JBDRTP010000198.1:0-18055 GCA_043823965.1 Chloroflexota bacterium | reverse complement strand
CGACAACGTTTGACCGAGTTGGAGAATTATCAGGCAGAATTTCAGGCGGTCAAAAAACGCCTACAAGACTTCAACTATAAAGCCCCTGAAGAACTTGAAGACGAAATTGTCCGTATCGAAGTGCGCATGCTCTCACTCCGCGCTGCTTCTCAGGCAACCGAAGACACACTGCAAAGTCAGCAAACCAAAGATATGCGGGAAATTTACGAACAAATCGCTAATCTTTGGTCATCCTTCCGAGAGGAAGAAGATTGGGAAGTGGAAACGAATTCTGATGGCTACCCGGTTATCACGAACCAGAAAAAGCAATTGAAATTGGATTTGAGACAACTAAGCGGTGGCGAAAAGACCGCCCTGCTTATCATGCTCCACACCATTATCGCCCATCATTTTTCAAAAAGCGATTTCTTGATGATCGATGAGCCATTGGAACACCTTGACCCCGTCAACCGCCGTTCACTGATTAAATTTTTAGTGGATGCCTACCATCATCAAATCTTTGGACAGGCGATAATTGCAACATTTGAAGAATCACTGATACGGAAGTATCAGTCAAATGAAGGTGTAAACATTATTTTGGTATAGTAAAGACGGTTCTGGAGTAAATCATGCCCGCCAACGCCTTTATCACCAACACCCCCACGCGCACGCTCAAAAAGCGGCGGGCACCCCTCGAGCAATTTCTGCGCACAATTGGCATTGATCCCGCCCAGTCCACCAGCCGCAATCCGCTCGAACAGCCCTGGTCGCTCACGGGGGAGGAGTTTGCGCGGCGGGTGAAGGCCGTACAGACCTCCGAGTTCTTGAAGAACTCGGAGGTCTCGTGGAAGGCGGCGCGCGAGGAAACGGCTGTGATGACGGAGGAGATTGGGAAGGTCGAGGTTGAGGTGGATGAGAGGGTGAAGGCGCTGTATGGGGTATGATACAATCGTATTACGATTTCTTGTTCGATAGGAGAATAGTATAGATTCCGTTACCGTATCCCCCAAATACCAGGTGGTCATTCCCCAAAAAGTGCGCGAGGCTCTGCATGTCAAGCCTGGGCAAAAAATGCAGGTGATTGCATATAGTGGCAAAGTCGTTTTGATTCCAGTGCGCCCAATCGAGGAAGCGCGCGGCTCCCTCAAAGGTATGGATTCGACCATCGAGCGCGAAGAAGAAGACCGCGTATGAATGTTGTTGATTCGTCTGGCTGGCTGGAATACTTCATCGAAGGCGAAAACGCCGCTTTCTTCGCCCCTGCCATTACCGATACGGCAAACCTGTTCGTGCCGACAATTTGCGTTTATGAAGTATTCAAGCGCATTTTGCAGCAGAAGGGGCTGGATACTGCTGAAATTCGCATCGCGGATTTATACAAGGGAAAAATCATAGACCTGACTGCTTCGCTTGCCTTAAGCGCCGCCACCCTTTCGGCAGATTTGAAACTCCCGATGGCGGACAGTCTCATCCTTGCCACCGCCCGCGCCCATAACGCCACGCTTTGGACACAGGACGAACACTTCAAAGACATCGAAGGGGTGAAATACATCGCCAAAAAAATAACGTGACAGCAACGGGTTTATAATTGCCCAATGAGCAATCCATCCATTGCCACTGGCGCACAACTGGCAAACGCGCTCCATGTGCTGGGCGTGAAATTCATCATGGGCGGGCAGGGCGTAGAGGAAACCTTTCTGGAAGAAATCTACCAGTCCATGAAGCGCGGCGAAAGCGTGACCATTCAGAACTTTGGCGGTTTTTACGTTCGCCCTGGGCACGATACCTGGGTGTTCAAATTTAATCCCTCGCAGAAATGGAAAGCCTTGTTTGGCTGGTCATCCTCATATCAGGGTGATCTCTAACGAACCCGCCCTCTCATGCAAGATATGCTAGCGGCCATATCCACGAGCGGATGTTCCATAATAAAGCACTGCCCTCTTATGTTTGGATTATCCGCATATACAAGACCCCCTTGGGGGCACGGAATAAACAGCGCACGAGCCATTGACTCGTGCGCTGATGTGTACGAGGCAAACTCATTGTTGCCGCGATAGCCGATCTCGCCGGTCAGACTATTGGGTCAGCCAGTTGTCGAGGACCGCGTTGTAGAACGTCCAGGGGTTGTCCGGGTTGGTCAGTGGGGTGGTGGACTCGTTTACCCAGTTGTCCCAGTACATCCAGTCTTCGTTACTCCCGGAGCGTGACTCGGGATGCGTGCCGACCAGGAGCACGTGCCCACTGCCGTACATGAAGCGGATGGCATTGGCTTGGCCCTCGTACCCCGAGTCGGTGTAGGAGGCCACCATGGTGGCGTTCGAGGCCGCCAGGTCGGTCTTGTAGCCGCCGCCATAGTACATCTGTTTCTGGTCGGTGTTCGTGATGCCGATGACCGAGTCATTGATGTGGGTCGTGGTCAACGTATAGCTCGGGTAGCCGAGGCCGTCGAGCGGGCCGGTGTCGACGCCCAGGAAGAAGTCAAGGTAGTCGTAGGTCTTGCCCTCCCAAACGATGTCGTCTGACAGGTAGTACGACCCGGCGCAGACGCCCATCACGCCGCCGCCAGAAGTGGCGAAGTCCTTGATATTCGTCCCGCCTGTGGTGCCCAGCCCGGTCTTGTACCCGTAGGAGTAGCCGCCTGGCAAGATGACGACCTTGAAGTTAGTGAGGGTGAGCTGGCCGCCATTGACCTCGTTGAAGCGGATGGCCAACGGTATGTGGCCGGAGTATTCGACGGCGCGGTAGACACCCGGCAACAATCCTGCCCAGGCGCCACCATCATTGGTATGAGTGGAAACGATGGCCACGCGCGAGCCGGTCGGGTTGGCGTACGTGGTGATCGTCGGCTCGGTGGCGGTGCCGGTACCGGCCCAGTTGATCATGCGGCCCAGCAGCTTCCACGCTCCGACCGAGTTGGTCTGGCTGTTGCTCATCGCCCAGTTGTCCCAGATGCTCCAGTCCAGCTCGCTATCGCCGCGCAACTCGGGGTCGAGTGAACAGACGACGACCCGCCCCGCGCCGTAGGCAACGCGCGCGATGACGGTCTGGTTGGCAGAGTTCTTGGCGACCTGGGTCGCGCCGCTGGGCAGGGCGAAGTAGCCGCCGCCGGCGGTCCGGTAGAGTTCCTGCGTGCCGGAGCCGAAGGTCGAGTCGGTGATGGTGATGGTGTTCTTACCGGCGGCCCCGGTCCGGGTGTAGTTGCCCAGGTACAGGTCGAGGGTGCCGCCGTTGTACGATACATAGTACGCGGCGCTCTCGAGGGCCACGACCCCACCGCCATCGTTGACAAAGGCCTTAATGTTGTTCTTGGTAGTGACTTGGTCGAGGCCGTCTATGGAAGCGTAGGCCGTCTTCAGATCTGCCTCGCCGGCCGGGAGGAGGAGCACGTCAAAGTTGGCCGTGGTCAGGCGGCCTTGCTTGATGTCGTTCCGGCCGATGCCATACATGTCAAAGCCCATCGCCTGTACGGCACGCATCGTGGCCATAATCTTGTCCGAGTTGACGCCGGTGCTGATGTAGACCGCCACCCTGAGGGGATTGCCGACAGAGCGTGGCGCGGCCAGTGCAGGGCTGGCCACAGTAGACACTACAAGTGCCAGGATCATGATGATCCCAGCGATGCTTAGAGACTTTTTCATTAGGATCCTCCTTTAGTGAAAGCGAAAGAAGCGATACAGCAGACAGACCGCCTGCCTGCCGCAACAGGAACGAGCGGTTCAAGATTCGCGCGATCGTTTCAAGGGAACCTCCTTCGGCGAGCGAAAAAAGAGCAGCTGACAGACTGCCTGTCGAAAACAAAGCGAGCAATCGGATGATTACTCGTTCATCTTTGACCGAATCAGGATGCGTTCTTTGTGTCGGAAGACGGAATCTCCAGGTTGTGATGGTATTTCAGGACGCCCAATTTGCTGAAACTTCCTTCAGCCAATTGTCCATCTGCGTAGATTGGGAATGTGTATCCGGCGTCGCGTAATTGCTTGAGCGTTTGCGCCAGGCCGAGGGTCCCGTATTCGCGCGTGCGGGTGACATGATCGAGGTCAATAATCTCAGTTAAGAAGGTCTGGTTGGCGCTGGCTTCCTGAAGCACGCGTCCGTCCGGGTCTATCATCGTCGAGCGCCCGCCGCCCCACGTCCCAATTCCGTTGACGCTGATGAAGTAACACTGGTTGAACAGGGCATTCGCCCGGCACATAATTAATTCCAGTTCGCGGTCAGAAGTGGGCGTCAGCGTAGGTTGGAGGATGACTTCCGCACCCATCCACGCCAGGGTGCGCGAGACTTCGGGAAACCACATATCGTAGCAAATACACAGCCCGAAGCGTCCCACATCGGGGATATCGAATACGCAAAACTGGTCACCGGGGGTCGTGCCGCTCTCGTAGGGCAGCCAGGGGAACATTTTGCGGTATTTCGCCACAATCTCACCCATGGGGGAGATGACAACCGCCGTATTGTAGAGTTTGTCACCTTCCTGTTCGTACATTGAACCAGGAATAAGCCATATCCCTGTTTTCCGCGCCAGCGCGCATAACCGTTCGGTCAGTGGCCCGGGGATCGACTTGGCGCTTTCCTTCCAAGTATCATTATTATCTGTTGTAACAAACTGAACCAGACCCGGAACGACCAATTCATGGAACATCATCATTTGGACCCAGGGGAAACTTTTGTTGATGTTCGCGACAATATCCGCCATCTTATCTACAGTGGCGTTGGCATCCCACGGGACGACGGTCATTTGTATTCCAGCGATACCGAACAAGCGAGTCATAGGGTCTCTCCCAATTCTTGGTTTGTGGCAATGAAATGACAAGCGACGAATCGTTCAGGCTGTACCTGCCGTAATTCGGGCTGATTTTGCTTACAGATTTCCTGGACGAGCGGGCAGCGGGTGTGAAAGCGGCATCCTGATGGTGGATTAACCGGGCTGGGAACGTTTCCTTCTAGGATGGTCAATTCACGGCCACTGTCCACCACCGGTAATGGAATCGCGCCAAAAAGGGCCTTTGTGTAAGGATGAAGCGGCTCACTAAAGATTGCCTCGCTCGGTCCGAGTTCCACCAACTTGCCGAGATACATTACGCCGATACGGTCGCTGATATGTTGGACGACGTTCAAATCGTGCGAAATGAAGAGGTATGTCAACCCGTGCAGCCTCTTCAGGTCTTCGAGTAGATTGATGATCTGTGCCTGTACTGAGACATCAAGAGCGGAGGTCGGTTCGTCCAGGACAATCATCTTGGGATTGACCGCCAGGGAGCGCGCAACGGCGACGCGTTGACACTGCCCACCAGATAATTCGTGTGGAAAGCGGTCGAGGTGCTGCCTTCCCAGTCCAACCTGTTCGAGCAGTTCAATCACCCTTCCTCGGATTTTGTTCTTGGGCAGAACATGGTGCGTGACCAGCGGTTCGGCGACGATTTGCTCGACTCTAAACCGTGGGCTGAGAGAGGATAGCGGGTTCTGGAAAACGACCTGCATCTGCTGGCGCATGGCACGCATTTTGTTGCCCTTGAGGGTGGTCAAGTCGCATCCACCGAAAAGCACCTGGCCAGTCGTCGGTTCAATGAGACGCAAAATGACACGTCCGAGAGTGGTCTTGCCGCAGCCCGATTCGCCCACCAGCCCGAAAACCTCGCCAGCCGCAATATCCAGATTCACTCCATCTACGGCGTAGACGTAGCGCGCTCCGCCGGAAAGCCATCTGCCCGGTAGACGGAAATGCTTGGTAATGGAGCGGACTTGAACCAGTGGGGCTGTCATCATGGCTTGTGCTCGGCGAGAAAACAGGCGCTCAAATGGTTTGTACCAACCTGGACCACTGGGGGGCTTTCAGTACGACAGCGCTCAAGGGCGAATTCACAGCGCGGGGCGAAGGCACAGCCGGTCAATGCACCTGGATTTGTCGGTACTGTGCCAGGGATTGCAGCCATCTTTTTCCCACGGCTGCCGGGTCGAGGAATGGCATTCATCAGGCCGCGTGTATAGGGATGCTGGGGATTATTGAAAATCTCGCGCGTGGAACCATTTTCAGCCACGCGTCCGCCATATAAAACGGCCAGCCGGTCACAGGTCTGCGCGATGATGCCGAGGTTGTGGGTTATCAAGATAACCGATACGTCGAATTTCTTCTGTAAATCGCGCAGCAACTTTAAAATTTGCGCCTGAATAGTCACGTCAAGAGAAGTCGTCGGCTCATCCGCAATCAGGAGGCGTGGATTACAGGATAGCGCCATCGCAATCATCACGCGCTGCTGCATCCCGCCGGAGAGTTGGTGGGGATATGAGCCCATAATGCGATCCACGTCTGGCAATTCCACCGCCACAAGCGCCTCACGCGCCTGCGCGCTGGCCTGTTGCTTGGTCACCTTCATGTGCTGGCGGATGACGCGCTCGATTTGCGCGCCGACGGTAAAGACCGGGTTGAGCGACGTGCTTGGATCCTGGAAGATCATAGCGATCTTCTTACCGCGCACGGACTCGATCTCACTTTGAGACAGGTTGAGCAATTCAACATCCTCGAAGATGATCTGCCCGCGCGTTACCAACGCTGATTTGGGCAACAGGCGCAGTACCGAGAGCCCCGTTACCGTCTTTCCGCAGCCGGTTTCGCCGACCAGGCCAAAAACCTCGCCCGGTTGCACGTCAAACGAGATACCATTGAGCGCTTTTAGCCGGCCGCGGGAGGTCTTGAATTCAAGGAACAGGTCACGCACTTCGAGCAGGGCGGTCATCTATACTGTCTCGGGTCGAAAATGTCGCGCAGGGTGTCACCCAGCAGGTTGAATGCCAACACGACGATAAAGATTGCAATACCGGGGAAGGTGGAAATCCACCACTGTTTGAGGATATAGTCGCGCCCTTCGCTGACCATCAAGCCCCAATCGGGCGCGGGCGGCTGTGTGCCCAGACCCAGGAACGCCAGCCCGCCCATTGCTAGGATCACCGTGCCGAGGTCAACCGTCGCCTGGACGAGGATCGGGGAAATTGTATTCGGCAGGATGTGACGCAGGATGATGACCGAATCGCGCACGCCGGTGGCACGCGCTGCCTCAACGAAGTAGCGCTCCCGTAGACTGATGGTCACGCCGCGCACCAGGCGCGTGTACCAGGGCCACCAGGAGATAATCAAGGCAATGGCCGCATTTTGCAATCCGCGGCCAAGTGCGGATGTGATCGCCATTGCCAGCAGGAGCGACGGGAACGCCAGGAACAAGTCGGTGATGCGCATGATAACTTCGTCCACCCAGCCGCCCTTGTAATCGGCGATCGCGCCGAGCGGCGCGCCGATCAGAATGGCGAAGACGACCACGCCAATCGGAACGATCAGTGCCGGTCGCGCCCCCATGATGACGCAGCTGAACATATCACGCCCTAGCCGGTCGGCGCCCAGGATGTGCCCCGCTGATGGTGCAAGCATCGTGTTCGCCACATTGGTCTTTCCCGCCCCCTCTGCGGGATACGGCGCGACCTGATAGGCGAAGATGGCAATCAGGATGAAAAGGATAATGACAATCGTGCTCGCCAGTGAGAGCGGGTCACGCACGATGACGCTCAACACGTGGCGGAAGGTACGCGTGCTTTGTGTCTCGAGTTCGACGGAGAGGGCAGGTACGGCAGTCATAATTATTTCAGGCTGATGCGCGGATCAATCCATGCCTGGAGTACGTCAACGATCAGGTTGATGATCACGTAGGCGGTCGCGCCGAAGAGCGTCATGCCCATGATCGCAGGATAATCTACATTAAGCAAAGAGCGCACAGTGAATAGACCCAGACCAGGCCAGGTAAAGATGAGTTCAACAAAGAATGTGCCGGTCAAGGCAAAGGCAATGGTCAAGCCGATGACGGTCAGCGTAGGGCTGATGGCATTTTTGAGGGCGTAAAGATAAGTAATAATGAAATCCTTGATACCATAGGCGCGCGCCGTGCGGATGTAATCCTGTTCCAGCACTTCGAGCATGGTGGCGCGCGTCATGCGGGCAATCAAGCCAATGGGATAGGCTGCCAGGGTGAGCGCGGGCAGCACGAGGTGAATGGCCGCATTTTTAAGGGCGACCCAGTTACGGGTCAGGAGCGCATCGAGAATGAGAAAATTGGTGATCGATTCGATTGGATTGGTAAAACGCAGGTCGGTGCTCACCCGTCCCGCCAATGGCAACCAATCCAGATTGCGGAAAAACAGAATCTGTAAAAGAAGACCAAGATAGAAGGCCGGCATGGAAACGCCAACAATTGAAATTGTTCGTACGGCTACATCGAGTGGTTTCCCTTGCCAGCGGGCACTTAATACACCCAGAGGGACACCAATCAAAGCCGCCAGAAACATACCGGTGAACAGCAATTCAAGGGAGGCCGGGGCGCGATCAACAATCTCCGTCAAAACCGGGCGCTTTGTGCCAATGGATGTCCCCAAGTCTCCATGCAGCAGGTCGCGCATGTAGATGGCGTACTGCACCGGCAGAGGCCGATCCAGCCCCAGTTGTTTGCTGACACGTTCAATATCCTCCGGTCTGGCTCTTGGGCCAATATAGAGCGCGGCTGCGTTAGTCGGCACAACCCGCGACAAGAAAAATGTGATGACGGATACGCCGATCAACACGAAGATGAAACTTAATAGACGGCGAAGGATGAACTCGAGTTTGCGCATCATTCGCGATGCACCATAAGAGACAATTGGTTTTATTATTGAAGCCAGCCGGGAGCAGAGTCCCACTCCCGGCCGGCAAATGTGGGTGCGCGCAGGATTACTTGGTTGAGCGCAGTTGGTAGAAGAAATACTGGGTGAACGGGTAGTTCAAATTGTACTTGAAACCTTCGATGTACGTTGGGATAACGAAGACCGCCATGGTGTCAAAGAAGAACAAGCCGGGCGCTTCATCCACCAGCAGATTCATTGCCTCGATATACTTGACCTGCGAGGTTGCAGGATCCGTAACAGTCTAGGCAATGGCCTCGTCAACGAGTGCCATGAACTGGTCATTCTTCCAGTAGGACAGGTTGAAGAACGGTTTTGCTGTCCAGTAGAACATTGACCACAGGTTGTCTGAACCGGCGTCGCTGTAGGTCGGCCAATAGAGCAGCAGGAACATATCCTGCGCGTTGGCCGGGTCAGACTTCGACAGCGCCCACTGCTGACTCCAGAGCATTGGCTCGATGGTCACATCCACGCCCAATTGGGCAAAGGAGTCCTTGATCAATGGCGCGAACGCGGCTTCAGTATCATTTTCCGCAGCGTAGGTCAGTTTGAGTGAGAAACCGCCGTTGGGGAAACCGGCGTCCGCCAGCAGTTGTCTGGCCTTCGTAAGATCGTATGTGTACTGTTTGACATCCGCTGACCAAGGCCAAACACCCGCTGGAACGGGGCCGCGGCTCTGTGTACCCAGTCCCTTCACAGCGATAGTAATGATGTCGTCGTAGGGAATGGCATAGGAGAGCGCCTGGCGCACCATAGCATTATCCAGCGGCGGGCGCAGTGTGTTGAAGAAGCCGACATAGTTGAAGAAGGACGGCTCCACATAAACGGTGTAGTTCGGGTTGTTGCGGAAGGTGTCCAGATTCTCGTTCGGAATGCGGGTCACTAGGTCAACCTGGCCGCCCTCCAACATTTGCTGCTGGGTGATTGCCTCGCCCACGATTACGACGAGCACCTTGTCGAACTGGCCTGGCTGCCAGCCGCCCCAGTAATCGTCGAAACGGGTTAAGACGATCTCCTGGTCGGCCTTGTATGACTCGAGCATGTATGGGCCGGTGCCAGCTTCTATGCCTGTCTCAAAGTAGTTCTCGTCCGCCGCTGCCGCTTCGAGTGCCTTCGGGCTGACAATCCACGCGCCGTAGAGCGACGAAGCAATCAGGTCAATTGGCGCAGAAGTTGTCAGATTGAATTTGACCGTCAGATCGTCCACCACTTCAATGCTGTCCAGCATCCACCAGATGAACGATGCGCCACCGTGATCAGCAGCAGCCTCGATGGACATTTTGACCGCATCGGCGGTGAGCGGTTCGCCGTCGTGGAACTTCACGTTCGGGCGCAGATAGAAGGTCCAGACCGTACCATCCGCATTTGACTCCCAGCGTTCGGCCAGCAGGGGCGTGAATTTCTCAGCCGAGCCGGGCGGGTTGATCCGCAGCAATTGCTCGTACATATTCCCCATGTATGCCGCCTCGGTCGAGAACGACTTGACCGGGTCCCAGGTAGTGAAGGTCGCTGTGTTGGCGATCTTCAGCACTTTGGGCGGGACCGGCGTAGGGGGTTTTGTTGGGGCAGGTGGTTGGGTCGCCGCGAGTGTTGGGGTGGCAGCCGGGCCACAAGCGCTCAACATGAGTACTGCCACCATCAAAAACGTAAACAACAGGGATTTCTTATTCATTTTCTCTCCTCCGGGTCATAAGGATATGGATTCAGGATAATCTTATCATGACGAGTTTTCAAATTGTTTGCAAAACTTGGCATTCAAGCGGCTATAATTTACGTAATGATGAAACCTTCCGCACTACTTCGCACGAAATTTCTCATCCCCCAGCCCGCGGCTGACCGTGTGCCGCGCCCCCACCTCATTGAATGGCTCGAAAATCAACTGGATAAGCGATTGATCTTGCTTTCGGCCCCGCCTGGCTATGGAAAAACAACCCTCCTGGCGGATTTCCTTGCCGCTTCGCCGTTTCCCGCGGCCTGGGTACAGCTTGACGCAGCCGACAGTGATCCGCGCGTCTTCCTTGCTTATCTTATTGAGGCTATTTACCGCATGCACGGGGCAAATGAAAAAACAATCGGACATACCACCCAGACCCTGCTCGAAAGTACCCATGCCAGCGTCTCACCCCAGCAGATACTTACTGTATTGATAAATGAATTAACTGACACATTACCGAACCCATGGCTGCTTGTGCTGGAAGATTATCACTTCATTGCCAGCCCAATTGTCCATCAGTTGGTGGGCTTACTAATCGAAAATGGCCCGACTCCACTACACGTAATCATCTCTACGCGTACTGACCCGCCGCTCGCCCTCGCCCGCCTGCGTGCCCGGGGAATGCTCGCGGAATTGCGAGCTCACGAATTACGCTTCCGCGAGGATGAAACCTCTGCCTTGATCAACTTTTGTGTTCCAGGCCTTTCAGAACAAAGCCTGAGTCTGCTCATTGAAAAGACGGAAGGATGGGCTTCCGCGCTGCAAATCGTCCGGTCATCCTTGCAGGGCCAGGATGCGCGTAGCGCCGACCGTTTTATCGCCGGACTGAGTGGTTCTCACCGGTATATCTTCGAATATCTTACCGAAGAAGTCTTCCGCCACCAATGCGGTGAGCGTCAGTCTTTTCTCATGAATACAGCCGTCCTTGCTCAAATGGATGCCGCTACTTGCAATGCCCTTCTTGGTATCACCAATGCCCAGACCATGCTCGACCAATTGGTACAGGAAAATCTGTTCCTTGCCAGCCTTGACGCCCAGCGCCATTGGTACCGTTATCATTATCTCTTCCGTGAATTCTTGTTCAGCAAATTGCAGCAGGAACGCCCCGAACAGGTCGTGGAGTTGCATAAGACCGTCGGTAAGTATTACGAGCACCAGGGAGAGTTGGAAGCCGCGTTCGCACATTATATTGAGGCAAAGGAGTGGGAGGCTGCCGCCCTTGTCATCCAGGCTTTCGCTCAAGATTACGTTGAGCGCGGCCGTGTCGAGGTCATGCACCGTTACCTGACAATAATTCCGCCTGAAGTCATGCAAGGCCATCCAGAGCTTTTGCTTCAGCGCGGTAATGCGCGTCGCCGTTTGGGAGAATCTGGACTGGCAATCAACGACTTTGAGGACGCTCGCACTTATTTCGCGGTTCGCGCTGACCGCAGCGGGGTCAGCCGTGCCCTGACGCGTCTAGCAGAAATCAACCGGAGTCAAGGCAATTATCGTCAGGCCGAGGCGATAGCCTCCGATGCGCTCTCCTACGCTCCCGCTGACGATCATGTAGCCCGCGCCGACGCGCTGATGGCGCTTGCCAAGAGCGTAGGCTTCCTGAGCGGCACAGACCAGGGGCGCGCCCTCGCTGAACAAGCCGTAGAAGAAACCCGCCTGGCAGGTGACCGGCTTTCTCCGCTGGCGCGGGCTACTTTTGTACAGTCACTTGGGCAGATATGCTGGTGGCATGGTGATCCCCATGCAACTGTCCGTTATTGCAAAGAAGCTCTCCAGCTCGCTCCCGAAGGGCTATCCCCCATCGCTACACAGGCATATATCTCACTTGTCAGTCCTTATCTTTACTGGCACGACCTCGGTACGGCCCTTGACTATGCCGAACGCGGGTTGGAGATCGCCCAGACCCTGCACCTGCGCGAACTTCTCCCAAGCGCTTACTCTGCTCTGGGCAATGTACTCACCCGGCGCGGCGAAACGGCGCGCGCCGAGGGGTGTCTGCGTCAGTCAATGGAACTGGCACAGACGCTGGGTCTGGCATCGTATGAGCGGTTAATGACGGCCGGGTACCTGGCTTATAACTTATATGGCCAGGGCCGGGTAGATGAAGCCCGTCAGTTAGCCGAGAGTGCACTATGGGCTTATACTGGCAATACGGATACCTATGAGGCATTAGTCTGTCGCAGTGTGCTGGCTGATGTGGCGTTGGAGCGTAACCAGTTATCCCGTGCCGAAGCGCTCTATACTGAGTTACTGGAAGTTGGTAAACGCCGCCAGTTCCGCATCCCGCTGGCCATGGTCTATTTTGGGCTGGCATACATCCATCTCGTCACCGATCGTAAAGAAAGTGGGCTTGATTTCGCACACAAGGCGCTGACGCTTATCGAACCCACGCAGGCTATACAATTGTTTCTCGACCAGGGCGAACGCAGCCGTGTGGTATGCCAAGCCTTGCAAGATGCACGCGCCGACAGTCCTTTCCTCCAGCGCGTCATGGAAGGCTTGCCAACCGCCATGCAGCCATTTCTGACAATGACAGATAACGCGGCCGTCATCGTTAAATGCCTCGGACCATTTCGCGTCATCATCAACGGGGAAGAAATTTCACAGGAGCGCTGGGTTTCCACGAAAGCGCGTGACCTGCTGGCCTATTTCATCACGCTGCGCGGTGTGCGCATCCCTAGAGAGCGGGTATTCGATGCGATTTGGGTGGATAAGCCCGGGCGCGGAATGACCGCTTACCATACCGCCCTTTCCCGCTTGCGTCATGCGCTGAGGATGGGCAAATCCACACCGCGCTTCATTATGGTCGAGGCTGGTGAATACTGGTTAAACACTGCTGCTTTTAGCGTGGATGTAGACGAATTCGAGGCCGCACTTGCCAAAGCCCGCGCCGCGTCCACCGAGGAATTGGCGGCTCATTGGTATGAAAAGGCAATTTCACTCTACCATGGGGAATATCTGGATAACCTTTATTACGATTGGCTCCTCCCTGAACGCCGACGGCTGATCCAAACCTATATTTCGGCTCTGCGTACTCTGACCGATTTTCACTTCACGCATGAGCGTTACACCAATGCGCTTGAATTGCTTCAACGTGCACTGCGCGTGGATAATTTGAGTGAGGATTTGCACTGCCAGGCTATGCAGGTTTATGCTGCGCTTGGAGACCGGGCTGGCCTGGCACGTCAGTATCAGGATTTGATGAAAGTGCTCTCTGCCGAATTAGGGATGGAGCCATTAGTCTCAACAACAAAACTGTACCGAAGATTAGCTGAAATTCTAAAAGCGTAAACATTTCTCCCTCTTCGAGAACGATAAATTGAGCAATGAACGACTTGGCGAGCCATCCGATGCGGTGCGCGAACGGGTCGAGCACGGGCGGAGCCTTAGTCGCCAAAAACTCGCGGATGGCTTCCTTGCCCACCGGCACATCCACGCCCAGGTCGCGCGCCATCAGGAACTCAGCGGGATGCGAATCAATTGGCTTGGAACGTATGAACACGCCGCAAAAAGATGGCTGTCTCATTTGGAGCAAATAAAGTGAAGAATCTGGAGAGCGAGCAAATACGCGCCTTTTTGGATGCTTTGGGAAAACGTTATCCGTATGAGGCGCAGCTTTATCTCCTGAGCGGAAGCGCGCTCTGCCTGCTGGGCAGTCCGCGCCCCACATTGGATGTTGATTACATCGGGAATGATCTGAACAAAGATGGACTGGGGCAAGTCATGGAAGAAATCGCCCGCGAAATGGGTCTTGATGTGGAGGCCGTACCGATTGATCGCTTCATGCCTGTCCCCTCAGGCGGGCGCGAGCGTAGTTTGCATATCGGCGCGTTTGGGAAGGTGGAAGTCTACATTTTCGACCCGTACAGCATCGCCTTAAGCAAAATAGATCGCGGCTTTGATACGGATATAGACGACGTGGTTTTTCTCCTGCAACGCGGCCTGATTGATCTGGAAGAACTCGAACGCATCGCGCGCAACTCCCTGACTCGCGCCCGCGAATTTGACATGCTTCCCGCCGAAATGCTTGCCTACCTGCAAGCCGTGCGCGCACGGCTGACCTGAACGGGAGACTGCATCGCAGCATGTCCGCCAACGCCTTCATCACCAATGACGCCACCCGCACGCTCAAAAAGCGGCTGGAGCGCATTGAGCAATTCCGGTGCGAAATTATCCCGCCCAGCCCACCAGCCGCAATCCGCTCGAAGGGCCGTGGTCCCTTACGGCGGAGGAGTTTGCGCGGCGGGTGGGGCGTAAGACTTCCGAAGTCGCCGAGACTTCGGAAGTCTGGAAGGCGGCGCGCGAGGAGACGGCTGTGATGAGTGAGGAGATTGCGAAGGTCGAGTCCGCGCTGGATGAGAGGGTGAAAAGTTTGTATGGGTTATAATGAAATTGGAGGCTGCTATGGACACAATACAGGTATCCATCGAATTACCGCGTGAAGTCTTTTCGGCATTGCGCCAGGACCCCGCTGGTTTCGTGCGCGAAATGCGCGTGGCGGCGGCGGTCAAGTGGTACGAAACAGGCGTGATCTCGCAGGGCAAAGCCGCCGAGATCGCGGGTCTCTCGCGTGCCGAATTCGTCAACGCCCTGAACCAGTTTGGCGTTTCCCCGTTCCAGTACAGCGCCGATGAAATCGTCTCCGAAGTCACCCGTCGCTGAAAAGTGGGTGGTCAACGCCTCCCCTGTCATCGCGCTGGCGCGTATCGGGCAGGCGGATTTATTGATGCGTCTGCCGAAACAGGCGGTCATTCCGCAGGCAGTGGAACAGGAATTGCTCCACGCCCCCGCAAGCGACCCTGCCCGCCGCGCAGTGGAAGACGGCATGTTCAAGGTCGTCAAAACGCCCGCGCCTGAAATCCTTGCCTGGGATCTGGGCAAAGGCGAAACGGCAGTCCTTTTGTATGCGCTTGCCAAGCCCAATTGGGTAGCAGTGCTGGACGATGGCGCGGCGCGCCGTTGCGCCCGCAGTCTTTCCCTTACACTGACTGGCACGCTGTCCGTGGTCATTCTGGCAAAACAACACGGCTTGATCGAATCCGCTGTGTTTAAAGTACAACGGCGGGGCTCATACGACTCATTATACCCCGTCACACTGTACACCCCCTGAAACGGCAACCCCCCCGGTATCAGCGACAAAAAAAGCCCCCGGATAGGAGGCTTGTGTGACCGACCGGGGACTCTTAAGACTTCCGAAGTCTCAAAGACTTCGGAAGTCTGGAAAGTCTGGAAAGCCGCGCGCGAGGAGACGGTGGCGGTGACGGAGGCGATTGAGAAGGTAGAGCAGGAGATTGGCGCGCGGGTGAAGGGATTGTATGGGGTGGGGCAAACGTGGTAGAATAAATGTATTACATTTGATATACGTCTATCTGTAATCAGGAGAGAAAAATGAGCAAAACCACCATGCTTACCGCCCGAATTGACCCCGAACTGAAGCGCGACACCGAGATGGTCTTGAAGGATTTGGGCTTGACCACCACGCAGGCTATCACCCTGTTCTTTCGTCAAATCCGCATGAGACAAGGACTGCCTTTTGCCGTTTCCATCCCCAACGCAGAGACGGAACTGGCGATTGAAGACGCGCTCGATTGATCCGCGAAGAACGCGGCGAATACAAGATCACACCCGAAGAACAGGCCTGCAAGGATGCTTACCGCCAGCTCCTACGCCAGTTCCTGCAGGACCCCCTCGGAACGATTGAGCGAATAGCCTATGAGTCCAAAAACGAAACGCAAAATATCAAAAGGTACCGACAAACGGTACACATCCACCAGGCCCAGGCCGCCGGTCGAAACGGTGCGGCGCGTTCGCCCGCCGGAACCCGGCCAGGCGGAAAAATCGCTGCGCAAGCGCATTCCGGAGTTCGCCTACAAAGGCGACCGCTTCAAGGCAGACTTTGAGAAGGCTGTCGAACTCTATTTCGAGCAAAAGCCCAACCCAGACATGCCGTTTCATTTCGATGACGCTGAACTGCCGGGATTTCAGGAATGGTATTTCTTTGATTTTGTCACGCACACCGGCAAGCGGATCATTGATCTGTTTGTCGAGGAAATGGGGCCAGGCCTGAACAGCGCCCAACGCGCCATGCTGGACGATTGGCTGGCTTGGAACCGGGCGCGCCTGCTGGAGTTTCAAGAAGTCAAGCCTGGGATCGGGGTGGTGGTACAAGACCTGTTGAGCGAGGAGACCTTCGAGGTGAACGATATTTCGGCCTCGTACAACGCCGCCCGCTGGATGTTTGGCCTGCTTCGCCCGATCCGCTCCGCAGGGCGGGTATCGTTCACCGGCTCGGCGCTGATGCTGCCGCCAACGGAAAAGGCCGGCGTGCTTGAAACCGCCCGGGCGCTGTGGGCAACGTACCAGGCTGAACACCCCCAGGCCAGCCTGTCCGATTTCTACCGCGACCGCAGTCTGTCCCTTCACCTGGCCATGAAACGCGCCCAGGAAGAAGCCTCCAAACCACCCATTCCGCTCTCAGCCGAAGGGCATGCGCTGGTCATCTCCAAAGCCAGGTATATCATACGCGGCGACCCACACGAGGTCGAGGCAGCGATGGATGCCAGCGAAGAGTTTGTCTATGGCGGGCCATCTGAAAACCACCCGGGAGCGCTCCACTACAACTGGATCCAGCGCGGCCGTTCCTGCGTTCCACAGGCTGATCACGAGCCTGGCAGACGGGCCGTTTTGCTCAAAACAGAGTGGATCGAGGGGCCGGGCCAACCCAGTTTTCTTAATCTGGGTGACCTGAGTTTGGCCGCGAAATGGGTCGAACTGGAATGTCTTTCGCGTGAACGCCTGGCAGCCGGAAAAGCCCTGCTCGTAAGCATGCTGGGCAAACAGATCGAGCATTCGGGCGACCGGTTCGAAGATTGGGAAGCATATCAACAAAAACCCGCTCCCAGGTCTGCCCGGCCGCACAAGGAACCTTCCCGCGCACAGACAGAGGAGGCGGAGATTGTCCAGGAAGAGATGTTGCAGCGTATGACGGCTGACTGGCTCGACCAACCCTCCTTGGATGGTAAACTCACCCCCCGTCAGGCAGCGCAAACCCCTGAAGGACGCAAAAAAGTGATTGAGGCCCTCAAGCAGATCGAGTATCACAATGACCAGCGCGCCCGGAACGGAGAGCGGCCCATCATGAACGCAGACTACATCCGCAGGGAACTTGGCATATAATATTCGCCGTGAGGGCAATCGTGCTGAACCTTGGGAGATATCCACCACAGTTTCTTCGCTGCCTTCTCTCTTTGCTTGTGCATCCCCCGTCACACGATGCGGCCATTGAAACGGCAATATCACATTGCAATGACGGCCACCAGCCGCTTGTGACACCTTACACATAAAAATGGGATATAAGTCTCTTGCGGGAAACTCTAAAACCTGAGAGAATAGTAGAGCATAGAATAATATCTCAGAGAAAGGGAGACAGTATGGCCAGAAAATTTACACCTTCACCGCTCAAGCTTCGCACGCCCGTGCCTTCGGATATCGAGATTGCACAGGAAGGCACGCTCAAGCCGATTCTCCAGGTTGCCGAGGAACTGGGGCTGGAAGCCGACGAATTGGAGCTTTACGGTCCCTACAAGGCAAAAGTCAAGCTGGAAGTGCTGGAACGGCTCAAGGAGCGCCCGAACGGCAAGTATATTGACGTGACGGCCATCACACCCACTC
>JBDRTP010000197.1:0-6586 GCA_043823965.1 Chloroflexota bacterium | reverse complement strand
GACGCGGATAAACGCAGAAAAACGCGGATTTTTTTGTCAAGGAAAAGCGAAAAACAGGTTTTTCCCGAGTAGGCCTTCGGCGCGCTCGTCAGCGCTCGCCTGCACTCGTTCTTTGAGTGTCCGCGTCCCATTTCTAAAACTATCCGGTGGCTAGCGGGTATTTTCAAGTATAATATACCCGCATCCAGTTCGGATGATAGCTTTTGACGCCGCTCTATCATAATCCGCGGCCACGGCTTGCAGACGGAACTCTTGGAAAATACTGGGGTACGCCCCATGCCTTGGAACGTTCGGGCAGAATGAATTGAGAAGTCAGGTCCTCCCGAGTTTGTTGTTATCTACTTTGATCAGGACAGGCATATCCATACACACCGGCGACTTGGCGATAACCCCCTAATACCGGTGACATAACTCGTCGCAGGATTTGAGTTCTGCCACATTCTGTCTCTGACAGGATGTGGTGCAGGTATATCCAGGAACATTTCCACAGCCGTGGCCCTCACCGGCGGCCTGCGGCTGTGTGCGTTTAAAGACCTCACCCTTCGCCTGCGCTCAGGGCAGGCCCCCGTCCCCTTCGCGAAGCACCCCCGTGGGGCTCCTGAAGGGAGAGAGGCGAAGAAGGCGAATGCGAACGGTAACGGCGATCGAACCTCAGAAGAAAAATCCCCGGCGGGTGAATCTCTACCTGGATGGAGAATTTGCCTTTGGATTGACTCGCGTGGTTGCCGCCTGGCTAACAATTGGGCAAACGCTGGCTGAGGAGAAGATCGCTTCCTTGCAGGCCGAGGAAGCGCGGGAGAATGTCTACCAGAAGGCGCTGCACTTTTTGAGCTACCGGCCGCGCTCCACAGCCGAGGTGCGGCAGAATCTGAACAAGCATAACGTTCCCGAGGCGTTGATCGAGGCGACCCTGGAACGACTTCAACACAATGAACTGGTGAACGACGAAGCCTTCGCCCACGCCTGGGTC
Organism: Chloroflexota bacterium; assembly: GCA_043823965.1. Lineage (GTDB taxonomy): Bacteria > Chloroflexota > Anaerolineae > Anaerolineales > Villigracilaceae > CG2-30-58-95. Next base: position 5,616 of record JBDRTP010000197.1, on the reverse strand, counting down.
GAGAACCGCACTGAGTTCCGGCCGCGCAGCCGCTCGGCCTTGCGCATGGAACTGCGGCGCAAAGGCTTGAATGACGAGGTCATTCAGTCCGTTCTGGAAGAAAGCGTGGATGATGAAGCCCTGGCGCGGCAAGCGGCCCGGAAATACGTCCGCAGGCTGGAGGGTCTGGAACGCTCCGAATTCCGCCACAAGTTGAGCGGATTTCTGGCCCGGCGCGGCTTCTCCTATTCCACGATTGCCCCGCTCGTCTCTCAAGTCTGGCATGAATGCCATTTATGGCAAGAAATGCACCAGACGGCGGACGGCAGGGAGAAAACAGACAATGAGGAAAATCTATGAATCTGAATCCAATGGACTATTTGATCATGGCTCTCGCCCTGGTCGTGGGCCTGGCGGTTGGTTATTTTTTCAACCGCTATCTATCCGAGAAGGCGCAGCGGCAGCAACACGAAAAAGCTGAAAAAATCCTTCAGGAAGCCAAAGAACAAGCCCAGACCATCGAAATCCAGGCGCGTGACAACGCCCTAAAGGCTGCGCAGGCTGCCGAGACCGAGATCGGGCGCCTGCGCTCAGAACTCAACCGCGAGGATGAACGCTTGCAGCGGCGCCGCTCCGAGCTGGACCTGCGCGTGGAACGCCTCGAACAGCGCGAACAAGCCCTGAACAAGCGCCAGAGCACCGTTGACCGGCGTTTCAACGAGATCGAAAAGATTCACGAGCAACAAATGGATGAGCTGCAGAAGATCGCCCAGATGAGCATAGACGAGGCGCGCACCATCCTGCTGAGCGAGGTCGAAAAAGAAGCGCGCAACGATATGGCGCGCATCATTCGCCAGATCGAAACCGAGGCGCGCGAGGAAGGTGAACGCCGCGCCCGAAAATTGATCGCGGATTCGATCCAGCGCATCGCCTCCGACCGTGTGGCTGAGGTGGCGACCTCGCTCGTCCCGCTGCCCAACGAAGAGATGAAAGGTCGCATCGTCGGCCGCAACGGACGCAATATCCGCGCTTTTGAACAGGCCGCCGGAGTGGACGTGATCGTGGACGACACGCCCGAGGCGGTGACGATCTCATGCTTCGACCCGGTGCGGCGCGAAGTGGCCCGGCGCGCCCTCGCCCGCCTGATCCTGGACGGCCGCATCCACCCGGCGCACATAGAAAAAGTCCTGGATGACGAACAAAAGGCCATCGAAAAGACCATCGTCGAGGCCGGTGAAGAGGCCGCCTTCGACGCCGGCGTGACCGGCATCCATCCCGAAGTGCTGCGCATGATGGGGCGGCTGAAGTTCCGCACCTCCTATGGACAGAACCAACTGACCCATGCCGTGGAAGTGGCCAAGCTGGCCGGCATCCTGGCGGCCGAGTTGGGCGCAAACATCGGCATCGCCAAACAGGGCGGCTTCCTGCACGACTTGGGCAAAGCCATGGATCACAACCAGGAAGGCACGCATGCAATCCTGGGCGCTGAATTTGCCAAACGTTACGGCGTGAACCCGATTGTCGTCAACGCAATTGCCGCGCACCACCACGAGGTGGAGCAGGATTCGGTCGAGGCGGTGATCGCCGAATCGGCCGACGCCATCTCGGGCGCACGTCCCGGCGCACGGCGCGAAGACCTGGAAGCTTACATCAAGCGCATCCGCGCCCTGGAGGAGATGTCCATGACCTTCCCGGGCGTCAACCAGGCCTATGCCATCCAGGCCGGGCGCGAGGTGCGCATCATCGTCAAGCCCGAAGATATAGACGACCTGGCCGCCACGCGCCTGGCGCGCGACATCGCCAAGAAGATCGAGGAGTCCATGCACTATCCCGGCCAGATCCGCGTGACGGTGATACGCGAGACGCGGGCGGTGGATTATGCGAAATAGTTGGGTAGTTGCGTAGTTGGGTAGTCGAATAGTCACGTAGTCGGATAGTCGCGTGGTCGAATGGTTATGCTGTGTGAAATTAGCCAGTATTGATTTTAGCCTTTCCTTAAACCTGCTATGTCCCTTGAAGTTGCTTTCTTCGATCTTGGCAGCACATTGATCTACGCCAAAGACCCCTGGCCGCCCATCTTCGTCCGCGCCGACCAAGAACTGGTCAAGGTTCTGCAACGCGCCGGGATTCCGATTGACAGCCAAACGTTCCACGACGACTTCGGGTCATTCATAGACGCCTACTACGCCCAACGCAATGAGGATCACGTCGAACGCACCTCCTTCGCGGCCCTGCACGACCTGTTGACCGAGAAGGGATACGCTCACCTCCAGAAGCCTGTCCTGCGCGCCGCTCTGGACGCCATGTACACTGTTACACGCGGCAACTGGTACGCAGAAGACGACGCCATCCCCAGCCTGGCAGCGCTCAAGGCTCAGGGCTACCGGCTGGGCATGATTTCCAACGCCTCTGACGACGCAAACGTGCAATACCAGGTAGATCAGTGGGGATTCCGTCCATATTTCGACTTCATTATCACCTCGGCTGCCTGCGGCATCCGCAAACCGCACCCGCGCATCTTCCAAATCGCCCTCGACTACTTCAAAATCCAACCTGAGCAGGCTGTCATGATCGGGGATACCCTGTCCGCCGATGTTCTGGGGGCAAATCAGTTGGGGATGTACAGCATTTGGATCACGCGGCGGGTGGAATTGCCCCCGGATGGAGCATTGGATATCCAACCGCAAGCCATCATCTCAAATCTAAAAGATCTGCCTGTTCTTTTGGAGAGCATCCAACGCAGCGAGTAGTTTGCCATGCAATTGTCATGCTTTACTTGCGCTGCCCCCGAGTAGGCCTTCGGCAATTCGGGGCAGTCGCTGACGATCTTATCTAACCAGCAAATTTCATCCGCTCATGCTTGCAACAACTCCAAGGAACATGAGAAAAGTAAAACCGATCTCAGCCAAGAGTTCGAGGGTAGGCTCACCAACATGCATCCAACCCAAGAGTGAGGGACCGAAGATTATCATGGGTTTGTTCATGGTAGCACTGCATTTAATCGTGGTTTCTCCGTAGGGCGGGTTTCTTACCCGCCATCTAGCAATTTGTCGGAGAGGGCTGCTTCTGACCCTATGCTCCCGCCGGATTGCCAAATCCGGCGGCTTGACCGGCAGAATGTGCGCTGTTTAAGCCGTCATTGGCCTCACCGGGGCCTGGATTTGGCAATCCAGGCCGAGCGTTGCTTTCTCTCCGACAGGCTGCTAGCGGCAGGTATAGAAACCTGCCCTACATTTTGGGCCAGGCACCCGGTAAAACGGCAGTTTATGGCAACCACGATTTATTGTGGAGCTACCTTATTCATTATATGACCGCCATCAACTCGGTTCATGATAGAATTCCGCTATCCTACCCAGGCAACTCCCATGAACATCGCTGCAACTTCTGTTCGAAAAACCAAGCTGTTACCGTACATGGCTCTTGTGATCGGCATCCTGGCGCTGAGTTTATCCGCCATGTTTGTGCGCTGGGCGGATGCCCCCGGACCCACCACCGGTTTCTACCGCCTCTTCTTCGCCGCGTTCATGCTGGCGCCCTTTTTTGCCCATCGCTGCCTAAAAAATTGCACGCTCGATAGAACAAATCTCATTTTTCCCATCCTCGGTGGTCTTTTTTCTGCTCTCGACCTGGCTTTCTGGAACACATCCCTGGATTACACCAGCGCATCCAATGCCACCCTGCTGGGCAACACAGCCCCGCTTTGGGTAGCGTTGGTAGCAATGCTGGTATTCCGCGAAAAATTAAAAAAGGGCTTCTGGCTCGGGCTGGGGTTGGCATTGTGTGGCGCGGCATTGGTGATGAGCGCCGACTTTTTCATTCACCCCAAAATCGGGATCGGAGACCTGATGGCGAGCGCGGCCGGTGTGTTCTACGCCGGGTATTATCTGGCAACACAACGCGGACGACAACATCTTGACCCGATTTCGTACATCTGGCTGGTAGCCGTCAGCGCCAGCCTGGGCCTGCTGGTCATTAATCTCGCCTTGGGCTTCCCCCTGACTGGTTACACAACCCAAACCTGGCTGGTCTTCCTCGCCACAGCCCTGGTCTCGCAGATCATCGGTTACGTTGCGGTTTCTTATGCCCTGGGCCACCTGCCCGCGTCAATCGTCGCCCCAACAATGATCGGCCAGCCGGTGATGACCACCATCCTCGCCATCCCCTTACTGAAAGAAGTGCCGCAGCCCATCCAATTGCTGGGCGGCATCGCCGTGCTGGCGGGTATTTATTTAATCCATCAGTCTCATGCTCGAAATCAGGCCGGCAAATTGGACGCATAAAGGCCTTGCATTAGATTGTCTTTTTCTATATACTAAAATTACCTCGTCCCGTCCAAACCTAAAATAAAATCAAGGAGGATATCATGTACCTGCAAGAAATTCTCGAAGTCGCTACCGGTCTCGTCTTCATGTGGCTCGTACTGAGCCTCTCCGCCATGCAATTCCAGGAATGGATCGCCAATCTATTCAAATGGCGCGCCAAAGGTATGGAAGGCGCCATCCGATCCATGCTCGGCGGCCTGGATGAAGGCCATGAGTTGACCGAGATACTCTATAATCACCCCTTGATCGCCAGTCTTAGTTCCGGCACTCATAAGAAGCTTTCCTATATCCCGGCTGGTAAATTCGCTCTGGCGTTGTTCGATATTGTCATGAGCGCGGGTACAGAGGCCTGGCCGGTCAAGAAAGCCCTGGCAGAGGTGGAAGCTCAGGTAGCCTCCATCGCCAATCCGGATCAGAAAAAATTGGCGGAAGAGGATTTGCAGGCCTTGCTGGCAACCGCCAAACAGATCGCCGGAACCCAGCTTGGGGATGCAGCCGTTGACAGCCTCAAGCTGCAGATGCAGACCTACGGGGAGAAATATCCCGAATTCAAACTGGCAATAGACCTGGCGCTCCCGCAGATCGATATATACTATCAGAAGATGATTGAGGAGCAGCAGAAAGTCGCACCTGGCAGACAAAACAAAGATTTGACTCTCCACCAACTGCGGCTGGGTTTGCTCGCCATGGAAACAATCTATCCCAATACAAAGAAAGCTTTGGGCGCCCTGCTGGCTGGCGCGGAAGAATATGCCAGGGAGGGTGAACAAGCGCTGGCAACGGCGCGGAAAAACGTCGAGACCTGGTTCAACGACTCGATGGATCGCCTCTCCGGATGGTACAAACGGAGAGCGCAGCTCATCGCCTTTACGATCGGCATTGTCCTGGCCCTTCTCTTGAACGTGGATTCCATCAATATCGCCACCTCTCTCTGGCGTGAGCCGACCTTGCGCCAGGACATCGTCGCCAACGCCACGGCCTATGCACAACAAACCCAGACTCCACTACCTGGAACAGAGCCAGGACAGGCTGGAACGAGTCCAGTTGCCTCGGTGAAAGAATTACAACAACAGCTCACTGCTCTCGACATCCCCCTCGGATGGACTTTGACTCCTTTTGACACTGGCGGTAAGCAATGTGCGCTCATTCCAATCAATGCCGACCAGGTATTCGGATTCTCCGGCAAGGATGAGAAGGGGCAAACGGTCTGCAAATATGTATCCAACTTTCCAATTGATTGGTCAAGCGGGCTTGCCAAGTTTGCCGGTCTCATGATGAGCGGCGCAGCCGCAGCGCAAGGCGCGCCATTCTGGTT
>JBDRTP010000196.1:0-4270 GCA_043823965.1 Chloroflexota bacterium | reverse complement strand
GAATCAGTCATCGAACGCCTGATCCTTTCTGGAATGAATGTGGCGCGGCTGAACTTCTCGCACGGTACCCAGGCCGAACACGCCGCGCGGACCTCGAGCCTGCGCCGCGTTTCCGAACGTTTATCTGCGCCGCTGGCGATTGTGCAAGACCTGCAAGGCCCGAAGATCCGCGTCGGCGCGCTCGAAGCGCCGCTGACGTTGACGGCCGGACAAATGGTGGAACTATATTTACAAGACGAAGAACAGCGGACGCCGGACGACCAATCACGCAGCACGCCGCGCGCATCGATCCACGCCATCCCGGTTGACTTTGCAGGCCTCTTTCAAAGCATTTCCAGCGGCAATCGTATCTTGCTCGACGACGGGCGGATTGAATTGAGCGTACTCGAGACAGGCGAGCGGAGAATCAACGCCCGGGTGCGAACAGGCGGTATATTGTCCTCGCGTAAAGGCATCAATTTACCCGGCGTCCGCTTGGATATACCAAGTTTCACCGAAAAAGACGCCGACGACCTGTCTTTTGGACTCTCGTTGGGCGTGGAGGCTGTCGCCGTCTCTTTTGTCCGCAGCGCACAGGATGTTGGTCGTGTGCGGCAAGCCATTGATAAACTTGCGCCCCAAAATCCCCCTTTCCTGGTGGCGAAACTGGAGCGTCCCGAAGCGTTGGATGACTTGGAAAAAATCCTGGAGCTCGCAGATGGCGTCATGGTGGCGCGGGGCGACTTGGGCGTTGAAATGGCGCCCGAGGAGGTACCCATCGCCCAAAAACGGATCATCCAGGCCGCGAATCGCGCGGGTAAATTGGTGATCACAGCCACGCAGATGCTCGAATCGATGATCCATAATCCCCTCCCTACGCGGGCGGAGGCCTCGGATGTTGCCAATGCCATCTTCGATGGCAGCGATGCGGTCATGCTCTCCGCGGAAACCGCGGTGGGTGCGTATCCGGTCGAGAGCGTCGCCATCATGGAGCGCATCGTCCGCCAGGCGGAAGCGGGTATCAATGAGTGGGGGCATGTCCAGCGTATGGAGGTCTCCCGAAACGAGGATGCCTTTGCCATCGCCAATGCAGCTCGAGAGTTGGCTCATGACCGGGACGTGGCCGCGATCGCCGTCTTCACCCGCAGCGGGCGCACGGCGGCCATAATGGCCAAGGCGCGTCCCTGTGTGCCAATTCTGGCTTTTACACCCGAAATGCACACTTACCGGCGGCTGGCGATGCTGTGGGGTGTGATTCCCCAGATTGTCCCGTTTGCTGATACGCTGGAAGAGATGCTTGCGCACGTTGAAACTGCCTTGCGAGCCTCAGGCAGCGTCCAGCCTGGTCAGCAGGTTGTACTTATCTCTGGATTCCCGGTCGGAGCGATGCGCCCGCCGAATATGGCGCTCTTGCATACGCTGGGAGGATAGATCAAAACGCGGGGGACTGAAAAGGGGAGCGAAAACGTGATACAATTGCAGTACAAAAAAGGATAATCCAATGACCAAGACCGCTACTCTCACCATCCGCCTGGACCCGCAGTTAAAGCAGGATACCGAGAAAGTGCTGGATGACCTGGGTCTCACCACCACCCAGGCCGTCACCCTGTTCCTGAAGCAGGTCAGCCTGCAGAAGGGACTGCCCTTTTTGGTTGCCATGCCCAACGCTGAGACGCTGAAGGCCATGTCAGACGTGGTCAATCGCCGCAATTTGAAGACCTTCGAGAGCGTGGACGCCCTGTTCGCGGAATTGGAAATGTAATGCGCTTGATCCGCCGCTCGGCCGCGGTCAAGAAGGATTTCAAACGTCTCCAAAAGCGCGGCTCTGACATGAGCCGCCTGCGAAACGTGGTTGCCAGTCTCGCCGCCGGAGAGAAACTGGATGAGCAGTACCACTTTTCTTTGCGACTTTGCGTCTTGGCGTTTCAAACCTGTTTGGTTCCAGCTTGTCTGGGTTAGGGATACCATAAAAAAGTAGTGGCGACCTAAGTCGCCACTACTTTTTTGCTTTCAAATGAGACCTCCGAGGTCTCTGAGACCTCGGAGGTCTTTATCCAGAGCAGTTATTTGGTCGCCAGTACGAAGATGCCGACGAAGTCGGTGGTCACCGTGACGCACCTTCGGGGGTGACCATCACGTCGGGGAGTTCCACCCAGGCGCCGGTGCTTTTATCCCAGTGCAGGATGGTGAAGTTCAATCCTTCCATTCCTGCGGGGATGGCAAAGGAGGCTATGAAGCGGCCGCCCGCAGGGAGAATGGTGACCGGCGAGCCACCCATATACAGCGCGGCGGCCTTGCGTTTGGTGGTGAAGATTTTGGTCAGGTGGGTGACTTGGATGGCGGGCATGGGGATATTTTACATCAAGATGGCAGGCAGCGTTCATCTGTCAGCGCTCAATTATTGGCGGATTTGACTTGCCCAATCGGGGATTTTCCTGTATGCTTGTTTTATTGTTGCCCTTGATACAGAGTAAAATACATCCTTGGACGGCTTATAGAAGTAAGGGAAAACATGCCCCAAGACCTTTCTCTCAATCCTTCGGCAAAATGTACTATCTTGGCGGATTTGGATATCCAGAATCTAAACAAGGTATTAGAGTCATTACCTGTGGAATGGCCGAAATTCGCACTCGGTCAAGAATTAAGTAATATATTATTTTCAGAGGGAGTTAATCGGACGATAGTCGCAAGACAATGGTTGGAAACAACACTTATAGGCAAGGCTCCTGGCCCTGTGATTTGTACTGATATTGATTTGCTTTTCGAACCATCTCTAGCCCTTGATCCACTTGTTATTTTTAGACAAATAGCACGGCACACAACGCTTGTTATTTTGTGGCCTGGGAGTTATGAAGATAGCGTGCTTTCCTATGCCACTCCAGAACACAAGCATTACCGCTTTTGGCGAAACCCACAAGATATAGACATCATAGGAGTCTCAGATGCGTTACAGTGATCTTGTTCAATTCGAGCCTATCGAAACCGTCATTCAGTTGCGTGATGCGGATGAACAAAAGGCAGCGCGTGAACTGGTAAAGTCTTATGTGATCTCTGATCGCATGGCAGACCAGTTAATCAATCTTGTCTTTCCCCAAATCCAATTTCAAAAGCCACATGATAATAAAGGCGTTTTGATTGTTGGCAATTACGGAACAGGCAAATCACATCTAATGTCTGTAATTTCTGCCATTGCAGAATATGAAGATCTGCAAAAACAAGTCACTAATCCAAAAGTGCAAAATGAAGCCAAATCAATTGCTGGAAAATTCAAAGTTCTACGCGTAGAGATCGGTGGAGTGACGTCCAGTTTACGAGATATTTTGCTTGCAGAATTGGAGGCTGCACTCAAAAAGTGGGAGACCCCTTATCAATTCCCGTCGGCAGATAAGGTTACAAACAACAAAAATGCTATTATCGAAGCCATGGCGGGTTTTCAGGAAAAGTATCCAGAGCAAGGCATACTACTGGTTGTAGATGAAATTCTGGATTATCTTCGTACGCGCGAAGAGCGCGCTTTGATATTGGATTTAGGATTCCTGCGCGAATTGGGCGAAGTGGCCGCAAGTACGTCATTTCGTTTTATTGGCGGCTTACAAGAAAGCCTGTTTGATACGCCGCGCTTTGCTTTCGTTGCAGAACAACTCCGCCGTGTTCGAGACCGCTTTGAACAGGTACGCATTGCGCGCGAAGATATCGCGTTTGTTGTCTCCAATCGCCTGCTGCGCAAAACAGACGAACAATTGGCTCAGATCAGCGAGCATTTACGCCAGTTCACGCCCATTTATAAGCAAATGGCGGAGCGGTTGACCGAGTTTGCGCAACTTTTTCCCATTCACCCCTCTTACATAGAAACCTTTGAACAGGTGTTTATTGCGGAAAAACGCGAAGTGCTCAAAACGTTCAGCCTTGCCATGCGCCAATTGATGGACAAGGAAGTTCCTACAGAGGAACCAGGTCTGGTTTCTTATGATGACTATTGGGCTGTGTTGCGTGATAATGCCAGTTTGCGGAGTATGGCAGGCATTGCGGAAGTCATTGAAAAAAGCGGGGTTCTGGAAGGACGCATTAAAAACGCATACACGCGCGAGCAACTGCGCCCGATGGCTACCAGGATCATCCATGCTCTCAGTGTTCACCGACTTACGACCAGTGATATTTTTGTTCCATTGGGCGTAACCGCTGAGGAATTACGTGACAATCTTTGCCTTTATGTACGCACACCTGAAGCAACGGGTGATTTCCTGCTCGATCAGGTCCAAGTCGCGCTGAAAGAAATCATGCGCACGGTACA
>JBDRTP010000195.1:0-12526 GCA_043823965.1 Chloroflexota bacterium | reverse complement strand
TCGTTCGACCCGGCGTCGCCGTTGGTGATGACCACCGAAACGATCCTGCATCCGGCTTGCGCCCATTTGGCCAGCGTGCCGGCAATGGTGAATTCCTGGTCATCCGGGTGGGCGTGGATGCTCATGGCGGTTTGGGGGAGGAATTCTTTTTTGCTCATGGCGGTGATTGTAACCGATTCGGACCCCCTCCTGCCTCCCCCATTGTCAAAGTGCGACAATGGGGGAGGTGGATTTTGTGATGAATATCAATCCAACTTTCGTTCTCATGGATATACTCCTCCCCCATCCGTGTTCTTCGGATGGGGGAGGTTGGGAGGGGGTCGGTGTGTCAATCATCCCCTATCTCTCTTGCGGCGTCATGGACGCTTGCAACTCTTCCAGCAAGGGGTGATCGAAGGGAAGGTCTCTGTGGGGGGGAAAACTGCCTCGAGTTTGGCCACCTCCGATGTTGCTTTACGCTAAATCTAAACGGATATTGGTAAGAGCGAAAACCAGTTTTACACTCAATGGTGTAGCAGCATGAGCGGTCTGGCAAAACTTTATGTTCCATGGCCCTGACGGTCGGAATCCGATTGAGTGCGTGTTTATCAACATCATGGCATTAAGCCTACGTAAGCAAGGATCATTCGAATTGAGCACTTCGTCATCATACTCGTGAACTGCACTTGGAAGCATCAATTGGAGGGACTCGCTGCTGCTTTCAATTACAAGTATATTGAGGCCATCGCTCATGTACTGGCTTGCTTTGCGTATCGCTACAGTAGCGATCTGTTTCCAGGCTGGCGCACCTTCGGATTCTGTTAGGTTGCCATTAGGCACAAGAAGGTCAATCGCCTCCCGCATTGCTTTTTCATCTGCTCGATCTTGTTCCTTCTCGTGAAAGTGTTTCACTTCGACGTATACTACTTCTCCGTCCAACTCGATTTGAAGGTCAGGTCTTTCTCGCATAGCAACTCTGAAACCATTGCGCAAAAACATCAAAGCCGCTCGACCTTCAAAAAGTAAGTCGCCTAATACAGCTGGATTCTTCGTGTTGTTTTTTATTCTTTGTTTGTACTGCTCAAGGCCAGTGGCTCCTTCAGTCTTTAGTTGAGCAATATACTGGTTTATTATTTGATCTATTGTGCTTGACATTCATTCTCCGTAATTGGCATGAGTTTTGTGCGCAGCGAGTGGAGAAGCAGCTGTCTGCTGGAGATGGTTGTTCGGTAGCCCTTCTTAACTCTCAAAAAGAGATAGTACCTTTGATGAGAAGGCCTGACGTAGATTATTCATATCCTTGGGTAAGAACGCAATGACCTTTAAACCTATTCCCAAAGCGTATTCGAGTTTCTCTTCCATTCTCTTCATGTAATGTTTTTCACCATAAAGGCCGAAGAACTCAATCAGAATGTGCTCGCCTTTGACTGTAATCAACCAATCTGCTTTGAAATTTGAGTCGGGATAAATAGGTTCGCGTTGGTGCGAAATACCATTTGAGAAAAGCATGTCGTCGATTTCTTTCTCTGCGAGACTAAGACACTCATGGCCGTCTTTAGCAAGAACCATCGTGCCGTATTTCAATTGCCGCACGCCTTCAGGGAGGACGCCGGAAGCGATTAGGAGTTTGAACCACGAACCGCACGATTTTGAAAGATCTGAAAAAGTGGGCATCTTTTGCATTTCTTTGGTGAGGGTTATTGCAACATCAAGACTGTCCACTTGATTATAGACAAACCCCGATTTATCTGGTATTCCTCCGATTGTATCTGCTATGAACTTGAAACGTCGAAGGTTGGTATTAAAGTCATCCTGGTTGTTGCTCTGGAGTAGGGCTTTATACACGCAATCTGGGCAAATCTGGACGAATCTCCCTGGGATAAAGGGAACCTCGTAGGTAGGTTGGATTGCTTTTCTTAGCCAAACGAATCGCTTCTTACATATTGGGCATTCTTGCTCTGTCTTTAACGACGAAAACCAATTCTTGAAGTCAGCAGGGATTTTGGAAACAGCACTTAGGTCTGTGAACTCCGACAACCAGAACCAGCATGAGTTGCAGAGCGGAAGCACTATCCTAGTTCTTCCCATTAGGGAAGGATGAATATCATCATAACTCTGAGATTTGCCACAATTCTGACACGTTACAACGCAGCGCGAACGCGCCTCATAGTCGGCAAGATAAATCCTAGACATTTCAGGATCGAAAATGATTTTAGAGAACAAAAAGTAGCCAAAATAATCCGGAAATGGGAATCGTTCATCTACGCACTCCCTTATTTCTTTCTTTATGTCACGCTCAAATGCCATCAAGAACATTCCATACTTTCGCAAGTATTTTTGCAGTGTATCTTTGCAGTGGTTGTCCCACCTTGCTAGACACCTATCTCGTTCAACTGCGTAACGTGGATCTGAAGTAGTCCAATACCACCCGGAAGACATGTTACCAAAATTTGGAGAATAGTATCCCACGGTGTTCTCCCAGTGCTCCTTAGCAAATTAGGGATTGATGCGGCCTGTATGCCCGCGCAGGATTGTCCGCAGGGTAATACCCGGCAGGGGCGAGCCGCCGATTTCCATGAACTCTTCGACTTCGGGTTCTTCTTCTGGTTCAATTTTGGGTTGTTTTTTGCGAGCCATAGGCCTGCTCCCACTGGTGGTGAGGGTGGTGAATTTAGTATAGCACAATTGGCCCCCACCCGGCCTCCCCCAAATGCGACTGAACTTCGTCGCATTTGGGGGAGGTGGCCGTAGGCCGGAGGGGGCTGTTTGCGGTACAATACCCGCATCCAAGAATACCTTTCAGGAGATCCCCATGCCCATCACCCTCGACGGCTCTTCCCTCACCATCGAAAAACTCGTCGCCATTGCCCGCTTCAACGAAAAGGTGGAACTGGCCCCCGAAGCCCTGGAGCGCATCAAAGTCTGCCGCGCCATGCTGGAGGAGAAACTGGTCGCCAGAGAGATCATGTACGGCACCAACACCGGCATCGGCGAGTTCTCGGAGAAAGTGCTTTCGGACGAACAGGTGAAGGAATTCCAGAAATATCTCATCTACACCCACGCCGCCGGGATCGGCGACCCGGCGCCGGTGGAGCAGGTGCGCGGCGCGCTGGCGGGACGCATCAACGTCCACGCGCACGGGAATTCGGGCTGCCGGCCTGAGATCACGCTGACGCTGGTCGAGATGCTCAACAAGGGCGTCACGCCGGTCGTTTGCAGCAAAGGCTCGGTGGGAGCGTGCGGTGACCTGGCTCCCATGGCGCAGGCCATGCTGCTACTAATGGGGGAGGGCGAAGCCTTCTTAAATGGCGAGCGGCTCCTCGGTCAGGAAGCGATGCGGCGGGCCGGGATTCTTGTTCCAGGTCTGCAAGCGCGGGATGGATTGGCTGCGATCAATGGCTCCAACCTGCTGACGGCCATGTCTGCCCTGCACATTTACGACATGGAACGCTTCCTGAAACAGGCAGAGATCGCCGCCGCGATGTCCATCGAAGCCCTGCTCGGCAACCTGAAACCGTACACCACCAAGCTGCACGAGCTGCGCGGCTTCAAAGGCGCGGTCGCCTCGGCCAAGAATATCATGAAAGTTATCGCCGGTTCCGACCTGACCACCGGCAAGATGAAGACCAAGGTGCAGGACGCCTACTCGATGCGCTCCACGCCGCAGGTCATCGGCGCGGCGCGGGATGCGATTGCCTACGCCCGCTCGCAGGTCGAAATCGAACTGAATGGCGTGGGCGACAACCCGATTTTCGTCCCCGAACTTAAACTGACCCTGACCGGCGCAAACTTCCAGGGTTCGCCGGTATCCCTGCCGATGGATATGGCCGGGGCGGCCGTGACGATGGTCTGCGTCCTGTCCGAGCGGCGGCTCAATCGCCTGACCAACCCGGCGCTGAGTGTGGGTCTGCCCGCTTTCCTGACCAAGGGGGCGGGCATGTTCTCAGGCATGATGCTCAGCCAGTACACGGCGGACATGCTGATCGTCGAGCAACGCATCCTTTCAGCTCCGGCCAGCATCCAGTCCATCCCTGCGGCAGCCGATCAGGAGGATTTCGTCTCGATGGGCATGAACACGGCCTTGAAGAACGGTCAAATCCTGGATAACGCCTTTGGCGTGCTCGGGATCGAATTCATGGCCGCCGCGCAAGCGCTCGACTTTCGTGATTTCACCCCCGGCCAGGGCGTCCAGAAGGCGCGCCAGGTCATCCGCAGATACGTCGCGCATCTGGACGAGGACCGTCCGCTTTACCCCGACCATAACCGGATGAAGGAATTGGTCCAATCGTGTGAGATACTGGAAGCCGTTGAAAAGGAGGTGGGCAGCCTGGGATAAAGCGATTCAGCGATTCAGCGAATCAGCGAATCAACGAATCAGCGAACCAACGAATCAGCGAATCAACGAATCAGCGAACCAACGAATCAGCGAACCAACGAATCAGCGAACCAACGAATCAGCGAATCAACGAATCAGCGAACCAACGAATCAGCGAATCAGCGAATCAACGAATCAGCGAACCAACGAATCAGCGAATCAGCGAATCAGCAGATCAGCGAATGCCGTTGAGAGAATACTCTGTGGACGCCGCGCTCTTCGCGAAGCATACGCGCTGGGTACAGCGGTGAATTAAAAACCATTACCAAAAGGAGATTTTACATACCATGAAAGACATTCTTGGGCCAATGCGCCTTCCATTTGTCGTCCTGGCTCCGGCATGTGTCCTGGTTGGGCTGGGTACCGCGCTCTGGACAAAAGGCTACGTGAATTGGATGCACTTCGTCCTCGTGCTGATCGGGGCGGTCGCGGCGCACATCAGCGTCAATGCCTTCAATGAATACTACGACTTCAAAAGCGGTCTGGATTCGCGGACCATACGCACGCCCTTCAGCGGCGGCAGCGGTACCCTGCAAGCCAGGCCGGAACTGGCGCGGGGCGCTTTTCTGACCGCGGCCAGCGCCTTTCTGATCAGCGGACTGGTGGGCCTATATTTTGTCTACGTCTGGGGCTGGGAATTGATCCCGCTGGGCGTCATCGGCTTATTCCTACTCTACGGCTACACCGTTTGGCTGGCATACAGTCCGGTTCTTTGCCTGCTGGCCCCGGGTCTCGGTTTCGGCACGCTGATGGTTGTCGGCACACACTTCGCCCTGACCGGCGAGTACTCGTGGATTGCATTCATCGCCTCGCTGGTGCCGTTCTTCCTGGTCAGCGATCTGCTGCTGCTCAACCAGTTTCCGGACATGGAAGCAGATAAAGCGATCGGCCGGAGACACTTCCCCATTCTGTTAGGACGGAAGGCCAGCGGGTATATCTACATTGCCTTCCTTCTGGCGGCCTACGTAGCCATTGTATTTGGCGTGATCTTTGGCTACCTGCCCACGTTCAGCCTGCTCGGCCTGCTGACGTTGGTGCTGGCCGTGCCGGTCATTCGTGGTATTCTGCGCTATGCCGATGACATCCCGAATCTCATCCCTTCGTTAGGCCAGAACGTGCTGATCAACTTATTGACACCCGTGCTGGTCGCGGTTGGATTATTTATCAGATAGAAGTCAGACTTCCGAAGTCTTCGCGAAGCGCCCCCGCAACGCGATGATGTGGACAAAGACTTCGGAAGTCTTGTTTTTCCTCCATGAAAAAACTCACCCACCTGACCCGCGTCTCACTCCTGATAAGTTTTTTCTTCGCGCTGGATAAGGGCCTGGCTTTCATTAAGTCCATGCTTTTCAATAAAATTGTCGGTCTGGAAGGCATGGGCATTTTCGGTGTCTCCAACAACATCCCCGATTATCTTTCAGCTCTCATCTCTGGCGGCGCTTTGGGCATGGCCTTCATCCCGGTACTGACCGAGTATCTGGATCGCGAAGGCCGCCAGTCGGCTTGGAACTTGTTTTCCCGGATTATCAACCTGGCCTTCCTCGTTACCGCCGCGCTTTCAGTCGTCATAATCCTGCTCGCCGACCCGTTGGTGCGCTACATCAGCGCTCCCGGTTTTCAGCCCGACAAGCAGACGCTCACTATTTCGCTGATGCGCCTGGATTTGGTTGCCATCCTGATCTTTTCGATCAGTGGGCTGATCATGGCCGGCTTACAGGCCAACAAACACTTTTTCCTGCCCGCCATGGCGCCCGTCCTTTATAACCTGGGGCAGATATTCGGCGTGACCGTCCTTTCGCCCAGCGAGGGGTTACACCTGGGGCCATTCCAGTTGCCCGCTTTAGGTTTGGGGTTATATGGCATGGTCTACGGCGTCATTCTCGGGGCAGCGCTGCACCTGCTGATTCAAGTACCTGGCCTGCTGCGTTACCAGTTCCGCTGGACGCCTGTCATCGGATTGCGTAATACCGGTGTACAGCGCGTTCTCGTTCTCTTGGGGCCGCGCGTCCTCACCATGGCCTGCATCCAGGCTTATTTTCTCTCCCGCGACAGCCTGGCCTCCCATTTTGGCGAAGCGGGTGTCGGCGCCTTGAACCTGGGCTGGACCATCCAACAGGTGCCAGAGACGATCATCGGTACAGCCATCGCGATTGCTCTGCTGCCATCCTTATCCGAGTATGTCAATCGCGGCCAATCCGAAGCCTTTCGCCAGACGGTCAACCGTGCCCTGCGGGTGATGCTGGCATTATGCCTGCCGGCGGCGGCTTTATTGGCATTGGGAGTCCGCCCTTTGGCAATGAGCTTTTTCCATTATGATTCCGCACAACTGGATCTGCTTACCGCCTGCACGTGGGCTTTCTTGCTTGGACTCCTGGGCGACACCTGGCTTGAGGTGGCAGTGCGTTCCTTCTATGCAAATCAGAACACGCGCACTCCCTTGATCGCCGCGCTGATCCAGGCGGTCTCCTTCTTCTTCCTGGCGCGACTTTTAACTACTTTCGTTGGGTTGTACGGAATCCCGTTGGCCGCCGCGCTCACTTTCAGCGCGCAGGCTTTTGTGTTGCTCTACCTGCTCAACCGTCGTTATCCAGGCTTGCTTCAGGTGGGTCATACACTGGCCCGGGCTGTGCTGGCTGCCGGAGTTTCTACTCTGCTGGCCTTTCTTCTGATGAATTATCTCCCCTTACCTGTGCTGCCGCTCACGCTTGTTGCGTTGATGGCAGGTGGGCTGGCAGCGCTTCCCGTCATCTGGCCGGAAATCCGCTTGTTATTCAGCTTGTAAGAGCAAGAACTAGCCACCTGACAGTTTCAAAAAATGGGACGCGGATAAACGCCGATGAACGCGGATATTTTTGAAAAAAGCAGGGTAAAAAAATATATTTTCCGCGTTTTCCGCGCTCGTCAGCGTCCTATTCCAAAAGTGTCAGGTGGCTAGATCTGCGTGATCTGTGGATATTCCATTTTCATACTGAGGATTGTTGGTTTCCTGGCGACCTTGTAAACTTGGGGTATAATCGCCGCCATGTCTGACATGAATGATACACAACCGCGCATAAACGCAACCCAACCCCACCCCCCGGCTTCTCCTGCCGAGAGGCCTTCGGCGAAAAGGTCTTCGCTATGGATTGCCGGGCTGGGTGTTATTCTCCTGATCGCGCTGGGTATCTTGGGCGGTTATCAATCCGGCCTGACAGTGCGCCGCGATGCCCAGGCGACTGTGGTGTTCCAACAGTTGAGTGAACAGTTCCAGCTCGGAGTCCAGGCCTTGAACGAGGAGCGCTACGAGGTCGCGCTCCAGCATTTTCAGTTCGTCATCAATCATGACCCCGCTTACCCGGGCGCTCAAGATAAGTTGACTGAAATCCTGGTGAAAATGAGCATCTCGCCTACTCCGACAGCCTCTCCCACCCCGATCCTCACCCCGACTCCTGACCTGCGCGGCGTGGAAGAGATATTTACACGCGCCAGGCAGCTCCTGGCTGCTCAAGATTGGGATGGCGCGATATCTAACCTGGATTCCCTGCGCAAGACCGATTCCGTATACCGCGCCGCGCAAGTGGATGGGATGTATTACATTGCCCTGCGTACTCGCGGGGTAAGCAAGATCATCAACGAGAAATGTGCGAACATCAACCTGGAAGGGGGCATCTACGACCTGACTCTGGCTGAGCGTTTTGGGCCGCTGGACAGCTATTCCGAGTCGCTGCGTACCTGGTCGCGATTCTACATCACTGGGGCCAGCTTCTGGGAACTGGACTGGCTGCAGGTGCAGGATTATTTCGCCCAGGTCATGACCGGATATCCCAATTTGATGGATTCCTCCTGTAAGACGGCCACCGAACGCTGGCGTTTTGCCACCATCAAGCGCGCTGAGCAGTTGCTGGCGGCAGGCGATACCTGCGGCGCGGAGGAACAGTTCAACCTGGCTTTCAGCATTAATAGTACGAAAAACGAGGAGTATTACCCGACCGCCACCGAAGTCTCTGCCCAGTGTGACGGCGATGATGGTGGTCCGCCTCCGTCTGCCAGTGAAACGCCTGTTCCTTCTCCTACCCCTACCCCTACCCCTACCCCTACCCCTACCTCTACCCCTACTACCCCTACACCATGATTCTGGTTCTCTGGGTTTTGCCGTGATAGCCCCCCATATTTGGTATGCCTGCGGTTTTCGTGGGGCGGATTGTTAATCCGCCCGCCCCAGATATGGATTAAACCATCAGGTTTTAGTCGCATTTAGTTGTGCGGGATAACTCCCGCACAACGCTCTGCCGACCGCATACCATCAGGATTTAGCCGCATTTGGCTGTGCGGGATAACTCCCGCATCACGCTCTGCCGACCACATACCATCAGGATTTAGCCGCATTTGGCTGTGGGGGATAACTCCCGCACCACGCTCTGCCGACCGCATACCATCAGGATTTAGCCGCATTTGGCTGTGCGGGAAACATCCCGCACCACGCTCTCTCGCACTACAAATGGGCAATTACTATGGCGATTCCCGAAGAGCCATAATTCTTTTGATAGTCTCCCTCCACCTTCAAACGGTGGCCGAAGTCTTCGCGAAGCACCCTGCGGGCCAAACTTCGGCATTACCTTGCGTCGGTCATTCCCAACGTCAGGAGACGTCGGACTCAGCATTACCTTGCGTTAGTCATTCCCGACGTCGGGAGACGTCGGACTCCAGCATGGCGAGGTTTTTACAAGGGAGGCTACCTCCCCAGGTTTTCACCGGCTAGGTGCTGCGTGCACATAGAATGTGTAAGGCTCGTCCGGGTAATAATGGATCAGCCGCCGGTCGGGATAATCGGCGCGCAAGGCATCGCTCTGGCCTAGTGCAAAGATGAAAGGGGACGTCAGCCAGGGGTCCTGCAAATCCAGCAGTGCACCATAATCGGTCCATGTTTCCTGGATGTGGACGACAACGATTGCCGGAGTGAGTGCTCTGGCTTCCTGGGTGAGGAAGGGGAGAAGGTCGGCGCGCTCGACTCCATACAGGCCGCGCATCTCTTGCAGGCGAGTGGGGAGATATGAAAACAGGTTGTATCCCACCAGAAAAAGCAGCAGGGCGGCCACGCCAATGAAGCGACTGTTCTTCCAGCCTTTCGTTTTTGACCAGCCTGCCAGCCCGAGGCATCCCGCGGCGCTGAGCAGGGTAATGCTATGAAATCCCTCGAAATAATAGCGCGGGCCGAACGTCGTCGAGCCTGTCCAGTAGAGCAGATACGCCCCGGCCAGACTGGCAAAGACACTGCCGATCAACCACGCCGGCCGGTTACGGCGCACTGCCCACAGGCCGAAAGGCAGGAATAGCCATGAAAAATTCCCCCAGCCAAAGAAGTCACCCCATCCGGTCGTCAGGGCTTTCTTCAGGCTGATCCAACCCCAGAACAGGTTGTGCCCCCCATCCTGACGGCCAACACCGGGGCCAAAGCCGACATTGTCGTATGACCACCACAGGGTATACGGATTGGTGAAAGGATTGCCAGTCAGTGCGTATTGCCAGAGCAGGAAGAGCGCGCTGACCAGCAGGCTGACCGCGCCAACGAAAAGCACAAGCCGGCGCACGTCCCAGCCACCCCGCCAGAGAAGGAATAGCGCGTGGAGGAAAAAGGGCAGAGCCACGCCAACGGCGGTCAAAGGCCGGGTCAGGGCGAGCAGGCCCAGGGTCAGGGCCGCGACGAGCGCGGTTAAGCCGCGCGGCAGGCGCGTCTTGTAGACGAACGTATCCAGCCAGGCCAGGGTTAAAGTCAGACTCAATACTAAAGACCAGGTATGGGACAGGAGTGAACCGGAAAGCATGAGGAAAAATGGGGAGATCAGCGTCAAGAAAGCGGCCAGCAGGCCAACCGCTGGCGTGAACACTTTCTGACCCAACCGGTAAGTCAGCCAGACAGCCAACCCAGCCAGCAGCGGGTTGACCCAGGCGCGCGCTCCGAGCAGATAGCCGAAGGCCAGCACCACCGGCCAGCTGGGTGGATATTTGGCGAAGCGCTGGCCGTGCGCCGAGTAGGTGCTGCGCACAGCACCTACTCGGTGATAATCTACCACGAACGGCGTCATCAGGTTTTTGGGATGCGCTGGAGAGGCGACGGACAACTGGCCGCGCGCGTAGACCTGCGCCTGCCAGACGAAAGCCATCTCGTCTTCGATGTGGGGGATTAGCTCGAAGACCTGAGCGGCTGTAAGATAAGCCGCCAGAATCGCGGCCAGGGCGATCAGAATGGCGAATCGGTCTGTTCGGGACATGTCATTTGGCGCTGGCGGTTACGCCATCCGCAAGGACACCTGCCAGGTCGTATGTCATCGCGCCGGTGATGCGGACGGGGAGGATATGTCCGATTTCGGCTTGTCCCTGCGCCGAGTAGGTGCTGCGCACAGCACCCTTCGATGAACTCAGGGCAGCGCCTACTCGGTCGGCGAAGACCAGACCGTCAATTTCCGGCGCGTCGCGGTACGAACGCCCGATGGATAGCCCTTCATCGAAGCCCTCGACGAGCATATCCAGCGTTTGCCCGACGAAGGATTGGTTGATCTGTAACGAGATATTCTGCTGGAGGGTCATCAGGCGTTGGTAACGTTCTTCTTTTATCTCAGCCGGGATCGGGTCGCCGAGTGGTTCGCTGGGGGTGCCTGGTTCGAACGAGAACTGGAAGGCCCCGAGGCGGTCGAAGCGGATCTCAGAGATGAAGTCCAGCAGCGTCTGAAACTCCGCCTCTGTCTCGCCAGGATAGCCGACGATGAACGTCGTGCGTATAGCTAAGTTGGGGATGGCCGCCCGCATCCTGGCGAGCGTCTGGTAGACCCAATCCGTGTTGGCCGGGCGGCGCATGCGCCGCAGGGTATCGGGATGGGCGTGTTGGAGCGGCATGTCGAGGTAGGGGAGGATCTGTGGGTGGGTCGCCATGGCCTCGATCAACCGGTCGGTGACGTAACCAGGATAGGCGTACATGATGCGGATCCAATCCAGACCTGCCTCGCTCCCTCCTATCCGGGGGGAGGGTTGCGCAACCTCGTCTACCAGGCGTGCGAGTAATGTTGCCAGGCCGTCTTTCAGGCCCAAGTCGTGACCGTAATCGGTCGTATCCTGGGCGATCAAGACCAGTTCACGTACGCCCATGTCGCGCAGGCGGAGGGCGTCGTCGAGGATGTTATTCATCGGGCGGCTGACGGATGTGCCTTTGATAAGCGGAATCGCGCAGAAGGCGCACGGGCGGCGGCAGCCATCCGCGATCTTGAGATAGGCGCTGGTTCCGGCCACGCTTGCCCTGAGCACGGCCGAAGGGCTTGCTCGTAACGCATCAGCCTCATCTGTGCCGACGGTGGCGTCTGTGGGCAGATTGTAAAGCGGCTCTGGATGCGGGCCTTTCCGCAACTGGCGGACAACCTCGATGATGTCCATCCAGCGGCGGGTACCCAGAACGCCATCGATGCCTGGTACCTGCCTGGTCACCTCGAGCCCATAGCGTTGGGTCAAGCAGCCGGCTGCGATCAGGATCTGGTCAGGGCGTTTTCCTTCAGCCAGGGCGCGCAGCACAGCGAATGATTCCTGACGCGCCGGAGCTATGAATCCACACGTGTTGACGATCAAAACGCCGGCCTGCTGGGGCGCTTTTACCAGGCGGTAGCCATCCCGCTCCATCAGTTGGGCGATCGAGTCGGAATCAACAGAGTTCTTCGCACATCCGAGGGAGGTTACATGGAAAGTTTTTCGATTCATACCAATTATCCAGACTCAGTGAAGTAGTTTCCTCGTGTAAGCACCCTGTGGGCATACCTGCCGAAGGCCTACTCGGCGATTTGGGGGCGTGCCCGCAGGGTGCTTCGCGAGGAGCCACCCCGCCATGGAGATCCTTTTCAAGGAATCTATGGCTTTATTGTGCGCAGCACCCT
Organism: Chloroflexota bacterium; assembly: GCA_043823965.1. Classification (GTDB taxonomy): domain Bacteria; phylum Chloroflexota; class Anaerolineae; order Anaerolineales; family Villigracilaceae; genus CG2-30-58-95. Next base: position 280 of record JBDRTP010000195.1, on the reverse strand, counting down.
TCGATGAACTCAGGGCAGCGCCTACTCGGTCGGTGTGGGTGAATAGATGCGGGTTGGTGTTTTCGATGGTATTGGTGTGAAGCGCGGCGTGGCCGTCGAGGTGGGTTTCGGAGTCGGCGTGGGGTTCAAGATGTTCTTGGGTGTGTAAATGCGGTTGACGACTTCACCGAAGGTGCCCATCACGCCCAGGTCGGCCTGGTTGTAGATGATCTGCACGGCGGAACCATCTCCGGTCAATACCTCGATTTGATCGTCCCCATCGAATGGATAGGCGCTGCCA
>JBDRTP010000194.1:0-11334 GCA_043823965.1 Chloroflexota bacterium | reverse complement strand
GTCAGCCAGAAACGCAGTGCGTCGATAGCCGCAACCTGTAACATGGCGATGGTGAAGCCGGCTGTCAGCGCCAGCCACAATTGTGAATAGCGGGTAAAGCCGTTCTCCTGCTGCATGAGCATGACCCAGACCATCGCATAGACCATCGTCAGCAGGACCAGCACGCCGCCCGCGCTGATGAATGCCGCCGGGTAGAGGACGATCGGGCTCTCGGTCAGCACGAGCAGGTCCAGGGCAAGGGTCAGCCCCAATAACGGGACAAAGGGTTTGAGGTGCGCAAAGGCCGGACGCTGGTCGGCGTCCTTCCAAACAGTCTGGTTGAAGGCCGGGAAGAGCATCCCGGCGATGCCCAAGCCCATCCCGCTGCCGGTCAACAGGCGCAGGGTGTTACTTGGCGCGTACAGATTGGGGAGGCGCGTGAATGCGCCCGGATAAGTTTCTTTGATCAAATAAAGGTACGAGTTTGTCCCATCAATGCCGAAGGCGACGACGAACAGGGCCAGCGGAACGATGACGCTCCAGTGCGGCACACCGCTGCGTTTGGGGGCAAAGATAATCTGGTATGTCAATCCCAGCATCGCGCCCAGGTACATACCGCTGCAACGCGCGCACAGCGGCAGTTGGCGCTCCCCAATATGGAATGAGCGGGCATCTATGCGATGGCAGACGGCGTAACCGGCGGCGTCGGCTTTACCCAACAAACCCGGCGGGGTGCTGAGCATCCAACCCATAAAAACCAATAGAGCTGCCAAAATCACCAGGTACTTCGATGCGGCTTTGAGGCGTGTGATGTTATTTTGCGGCATGTTGTGTCCATTATAGGGTGTTTATCTCTGAAAATCAAGCTTGCGGCTATTCTCGGGTGCATGTCAATTTGGGGGCGAGTTTCACCGCGGAGTTCGCTGAGAGCGCTGAGAACCCCGTTTTAAGTCTTCTCTGCGATCTCCGCGCTCTCAGCGGTGAGATTTTAACGGGGTTTGCCCCAGAACTGACATACACCCGCTATTCTCCGGCAGGTTGAATAGTTGCACTCGCGGTAAAATTAGAAAGCGCTTAGCGCTCTTCCAAAGTGGAACAAATGCGGTATCATTACGTCTTCGGATGTTAAGGAGACCCGGTATGAAAAGATTTCTATACACACTTGCCCTGATAATCTTTCTGACGACCGCCTGCGGCCCGACCCTCCGGCCGGTCGCCACGCCGACTTTGGCTGAGCCGACCCTGCCAGCCGCGACGCCCACGCCGCTCCCGCCGATCGCGATGCAGACGCTTGCTCCCACGCCGACGCCGGGTTACCCGCCCGAAGGTTATGGGCCGACAAACTTCCCGGCGGACGTGGACCCGCTGACTGGCTTAAAGGTCGCCAACCCGGCCCTGCTGGAGCGGCGCCCGCTGGCGGTCAAGATTTCCAACCTGCCGCGTTACGTTCGCCCACAGTGGGGATTATCACTGGCCGATCTGGTTTATGAATACTATACGGAGGAAGGCACCACGCGTTTCACAGTTGTATTCTACGGTCAGGATGCCGAAGTGGTCGGCCCGATCCGCTCGGCGCGCTTTTTTGACGCCAATATCATCCGCGCCTACAAGGCGGTATTTGCTTTCGGTTCTGCCTACGAAAAGGTGATCGAGCGACTCTTCAACGCGGAGTATGCTGACCGCCTGGTGGTCGAGTCACCTGACTCGCCCCTCCGCCGTTACGATCCGAGTGGCTACAACCATCTGGTGGTCAACACAGCCGAGCTGAGCGCCTACATCACGAAAAAAGGCATCCCGAATGGACGCCAGAACCTGGATGGCATGTTCTTCCAGTTGCAGCCGCCCGCCGGAGGCCAGCCAGTCGAACATGCCTACGTGCGTTATTCGGGAGCAATTTATAATCGCTGGGATTACGATGCGACGAGCGGCAAGTATCTGCGTTTCTCGGAAACCGAGGATGATGTGAACAACGCTCCCAATGAGAAGTACGCGCAGCTCACCGACCGGCTTACTAGCCAACCGATCGCCTTCGATAACATGGTGGTCTTGCTCGTGACCCACGTATATTACAATCGCAACCCGGTGGTCGTGGACATGCTCTTCACCGGCTCCGGGACAGCTTACGCCTTCCGCGATGGACAGGTTTACCAGGTCCAATGGCAGCGACAGGCAGCGGATTCGGTCGTCTCGCTGACCACCGAGGACGGCCAGCCGTTCCCGTTCAAGCCAGGCACGACCTGGTTCGAGGTGATGGGCATCAATTCGCAGGTCAAGCCGGACGATCAAGGTTGGCGTTTCACTTTCCAGATACCATAATAGAGTCTGCTGAAAAAACACTTTTTACCACCAAGACACGAAGGCACAAAGCATATTGATGATGAAACTTCGTGACTTGGTGACTTCGTGGTAAATCTTTTTTTACCGAGTGCGCATAGCACCTGCTCGGTAGGCCTTCGGAAGTGGACTCTATAATACTTTTAAGGAGGTGACGATGAAACGCATTGCTGTGCTGACCGGCGGGGGCGACGCGCCCGGCCTGAACGCGGTCATCCGGGCGGTGGTCAAGACCGCCATCAACGTTTTCGACTGCGAAGTGCTGGGGATTCTTGATGGCTACGACGGATTCCTGGCTGCGGGCGGAGTCGTTCCCCTTGGGCTGGCCGAGGTGCGCGGCATTTTGCCGCGCGGCGGGACGATACTTGGGACGGCCAACCGCGGCAATCCATTTGCCCGCAGAGTGATCCGCGATGGCCAGGAAGTGGTCATTGACGTTTCGGACAAGGTCGTGGAGGCGATCAAGGACCTGCATCTGGACGCGATGATCGTCATCGGCGGGGATGGGACGCTGCACATCTCTATGGAATTGTTTGAAAAAGGCGTACCGGTCATCGGCGTGCCCAAGACAATTGATAATGACATCGGCGGGACGGAAGTGACCTTTGGCTTTGATACCGCCCTGATGATCGCCACCGAAGCCCTCGACCGGTTACACACCACCGCCGAGGCGCATCACCGCGTGATGGTGCTGGAATTGATGGGGCGGGATGCGGGCTTCATCGCCCTGCACGCCGGGGTTGCGGGCGGCGCGGATGTCATCCTGATCCCGGAGATACCATTCAAATTCGAGGCGGTTGCGAAAAAGGTGCGCGGGCGACTGGCGCGCGGCTCGCTCTTCAGCATCATCGCGGTTTCAGAAGGGGCCAGGCCGCTGAGCGGTGACCAGGTCTATTCGCGCTCAGGTGACGCGATCTACGTGCCACGCCTGGGAGGCATCGGCCAAAAGGTGAGCGAGTACGTAGAGAAGGAGACCGGCTCGGAGGCGCGCGTCACCGTGCTGGGGCATGTCCAGCGCGGCGGCTCGCCGACCGTCTTCGACCGCTGGCTGGCGACGCGTTACGGCGCGGCAGCGGTCAGGGCGGCCGCGGCTGGCAGGTTCGGCCACATGGTTGCATTACGGAATGGTCAGGTAATTGATATTCCCCTGCAAGAAGCCTTGGCCGTCCCCAAGCGCGTTGATTTGAACGGCGACGCCATCCTCACGGCGCGCGGCCTGGGGATTTCGTTTGGGGATGAAAAATAGGACGCGGACACTCAAAGAACGAGTGCAGGCGAGCGCGGAAAACGCGGATTTTTGATTATCCGCGTTTTTCCGCGTCCCTTAAAACGCGGAAGGCCGCCCTTTCGGGCGGTCTTCCTGGGCGCGCTACGGCATCTCTATCGCAGAGCGAGGAGGGATGCCGCAGCGCTTCGTCTCGTACTACTATCCATTTTGGGCACCACCTCCTCTTCTATAAGGATGGCGGATTCGGGCAGGCTTTCCCACCGAGTAGGCCTTCGGCGTTGAGAGCAGTATCGCATAAAAATATACGGGTGTCAATAGCACAATAGTCATGCGGAAGACCTGGGAGTGGGACTGGCAAGGTTGGCCACGGACTTGGGAGACGCAAGTTCTTGCGTGAGCAAGCAGACCTCCGAGGTCTCTGAGACCTCGGAGGTCTTTAGACCACCTACGCCTTGATCATCGTCAGCAGCATCTTGAATTTCTTGGTTGCCTTGACGGCATGGGGGTCGTTGGCGGGCATGATGATCGCCTCGCCGATTTTCAGGTCAAAGGGCTGGCCGGAGATTTTGATCTCGACTTCGCCATCCAACACGTGGACGAGGGCGTCGAATGGGGCGGTGTGCTCGCTCAGTTCCTGGCCTTCATCGAAGGCAAAGAGAGTCACGTTGCCGGCTTCGGCTTTGAGGATGACCCGGCTGACGATGGCGCCTTCCTGGTAGCCGATCAGATCAGCGAGGGATAGGATTTGGGCAGTGGGGGTGGTGGACATAAGTTCTCCAATTTGGATCGAGGCGAGCGAAGCTCGCCTTGGGCATATAACTACTTCTTCCCTTCTCGCACGGCGAGGGCAGGGGTTTTATCATTGAGATGGTAGGAAACGGGAACAGACGCGCTTCCCACTGCCTGGGCAAGGGCAGTGTTGATGAACTGGTTCAAGCTCACCCCTTCGCGTTCAGCGACCTCCGCAAGTTGGCGATGTAAGGATTTTGGCAGGCGTACCACGAATTTACCGCTATAATCTTCATTCCGGGCAGGTTTGGGGACAGGTATCCCTGCTTCCAACGCCACGCCAATCCAGCCGCGCATGGCATCCTCAATCATTTCCCCCAATTCTTCAAAGGTATCGCCCTGAGTGATGCAGCCGGGCAGTTCCACTACGCGCGCCACCCAACCGGGATACTCCCGGTCATCCTCACGGATGATTTCGACGTGATAGGGTAGTTTGAGATAATCTTCAACAGTTCTGGTGATCATGGCACACCTTCATCTTTACTTTCGTCGTTTAAGTCCTTGATCTCATCCAGCGCGGCGAGCACTAATTCCACATATTTAGGCTTGACGAATGGCTTGCGCTTGGGGATATTGACAATATGCGTGCCAAGAGTAAAAATGGCATGGCTGGTACCATCCTGGCGTTTGGTGAATCCTAGTGTGACCAAAATTGCTTCGAGTTCGTCAAAACGCACGTGCTTTGGATTCCGTCTGATCTTCGCCAGCGCTTTCTCTTTTTTGCTCATCTTCGCACCTTATAGTACCATATGTGGTACTAATTTGCAAATTTAAAGGATGGATGTGAGTCTGTTGCCAGGTGTTATCGAATGCTGAATTGATAGGCGGCCAGTTCACGCGTGAAGCGTGTTGTGCCGCTGACGACCAGAATGGCCTCCTCGCCGCTGCCGAGGTGGATGGGAATTTCGGCGGTCTGGTCGGGATTGATGAGAATTATCGTCACGCGCGTGCCGTTATCCCCCTTAACGATCAACGCCAGGCGGAAGGTCTGGGGCAGGGTGTTCTGGATGCGGACGAAACCGGCCGCCTGCCAGCCGCCGTCATCCGCCTCGAAATCGGTCTGGTATCCGATTTCATGAATGACGAGGTCATCCAGCAGAAAACCCTCGCCGTTGACCGCCGCGTCGGTGACGTACTCGAAGCGCAGCGAGATTTTCTGACCCGCAAACTGCGAGAGGTCAACCGATTCCTGGATCCACCCGCCGCTGACCCCGTTATAACCCCACCCAAATGAATTGCCGGATGGGTCTTCCGCCGTGCCGGAGGGTGTGACGAGCATCTGCCAGTGCTGGCCGTCGCGGGAGGCTTCGAGATAGAGATAGTCATAATCGTTTTCGAGATCGTACCAGGTCCAGTACGTGAACGTGATTGGGCCGGAGATGCCGGTGAAATCGAACGGGCGGGTCAGCGTCATGTCCGATTCGTCGCCCTTGTTCGACCAGAAGGCGTAGGCGCCGGAATAAGGATCAACAGGCAGGAGCCGGGTGGCGGTGGAGCCTGCAAAGTGCAGAGTGTATTTGCCGGCGCAGGTGATGCGAATGTAATCCACGCCGTACTGATGGACGCTCCGTAGCGCCGGCTGGGAGGGGCAGTTCTCGACACTTTCAGTGTCACTGGCCTGGGGTGCATTGGTATAGTTGTCGTAGACATAGCGGCCATCCGCGGCACGGCCATCCTGAAGATAATTGGCAATTGTCCAGTCCATGAAAAAGTCATCCGCCGTGATCGGTTGGCCGCTGTGCGGATCGGCAGCGTTGATCTGGCGCAGCACGTTATCCACGCTTTCCAGGCCGTTCTCCGCGTCCTTGGCCAGAGCCTGGGTCGCCTCTTCGCCAAAGCGATCCAGGAAGTAGGTCGTGAACAGGAATCCAGCGCCGTAGTGCGGTGTGGTGGATTGCTCGTCGTTCGGCCAGTCGTTCAGTTGCAGGTCGGGTTGGTAGATATATGCCCAGTCGAAGCCACCCTCGTCATAGTCATTGAGAAAGGCCGCCAGTTCGGAAAAGCCCTCGTTCAGCCAGGAGGTCTCGTTGCGGTCCTGATGCCAGTGGATCATGTGCTGAAATTCGTGCGCCAGTACGCCGTAGGTAAACTCCTCGCTCAGGTTGGTGGTATCGGCATTGAGCAGAAACATCTCGTGGGCGTTGGAGTATTCATGCGCCAGGGGGTGATACTCATCCGCGGAGGAAAAGTAACCTGCAATGCTAGAGCCTAATCCCCTGGCATAGAGGATGTAGATGTGCGGGTCGCCATCCACCCCTGGCGTCCACTCGGATCCGAAGAAGGCGCGGTTGGTTGGATAGATCTTCGTCTCGAAGGCCTCGGCCAGGGCCTGTAGATCGGCCGGCTGGAATTTAACCCCATCCTCCACCCAGAAATAAACATGGGCTGTAACGTAGCGCAGCATGGCCCTGACCCGAAAATGCGCGTTGGCATCCGAGTTGCTTACCCAGAAAACATCCTGCTCGCCCACCTGACGTGCCGCGGCCGGCGGATTCATCGTCAGTGGGACATTGCATTTGCCCTCCAGTCGGCAGGCCAGGTCTGGAAGATTGTTTTCGGGGACGTCGGTGTGTTCCAGTAAAGTGAGTGTATCGGTCGGGATCGTTTCCAGCGGCGGGCGGGTGACGACCACCGTCGGTGTTGGGACTGGGGTATCGAAGAAGAAAGGCGTCAAGTAGGGCAGCGGCGTGGTACGGATGCCCAACTCGTAAAGAGCAAACCTGCCAGCGCCGAAGACCAATAGACAGCAACAGCACAGGAGAAATAGAAATACAAGAATAACGGTTATGACAACAGGGATTTTCACGTAAAACCTTTGGATATTAGTTTTTCACAATTCCCCGCATTATAACAGCCGGGCGGCAATCTTCCTGCCGTTAAGCAAGACCTTGATTTGGACGCGGATAAACGCTGATTTTCGCTGATTCAACTTTTCAAAATCTGAGTCCACTGCAAAAAGCCGTTTTACCGCAGAGAGCGCTGAGTACGCAGAGAAAAGACAATGAAGAACTCTGCGCTCTCTGCGTGCTCAGCGGTTAGTTTTTTCAGTGAACTCAAATCTGCGTTTTTCAGCGTCAATCAGCGTCCAGCTTTATTGCAGATAATGTCCAATCTATTGACCTACCAGAACGTCTCCATCAATTCTCCCACTTCAGCCATATTGAACACCGGGCCATCCACGCAGACCAGTTTCGTTCCAAGATTGCAGCGGCCGCACTTGCCCATTCCACAGTGCATACGCGCTTCCAGCGTGACGTAGTTATTCTTCGCGGCAAAGCCCATCTTTTCCAGCAAGCGGGTCACGTAGTAGATCATGATCGGCGGGCCGCAGGTGATGCTGACGGCATTCTCCGGCGAGGGGGCCACCTTTTCGAGCAATTGGGTGATCAAGCCTACATTGCGATCCCATTTCTCATCCGCCTGGTCAACCGTCAGGTGCAGGGTGGTATCCGGCGCGGCGCGCCACTCGTCGTACTCGTCGGTGAAGACCAGCAGGGAGGGGTTGCGGGCGGCCCACAGGACGGTCAGGTGACCGTAATCGGCGCGCTTATCCAGCACGCTCTGGATGACTGGACGCAGCGGCGCGCCGCCAATCCCGCCGCCCAGGACGATAAGATTCTTGCCCTTGAACTGGTGCATGGGGAAGCAGTTGCCCAACGGGCCGCGCACGCCGACCATATCCCCTTCGCCCAGCTCGTGCAGGCCGGTCGTCACCGACCCAAGCCTGTTGACCGCGAAATCCAGGTATGGACCACGCTGGGGCGTGTTGGCGATGCCAAAGGGCGCCTCGCCAAATCCGAAAGCCGAGACGAAGGCAAACTGTCCGGGTTGGTAGGCGCTGAAAGCTTCGCTCCCGCCGTTGATCAACTCGACGCGCAAGAGCTTGATCTCGGTCGCCAGGTCCTTGACCGCGACCAGTTTACCCAAGTAGGGCTTCATGGGGTTGTTGTTCTGAGAATCCGTCATAACTTTCTCCTTACGTTTTACGCTTTGCGTTTTGCGTGCATAATGCGTAAAACGTGATACGTAAAACGTAAATCAGGCGGCCAAATCTGCCAGCACTTCGGTAATATCCACGTTGACCGGGCAGACGTCCACGCAACGACCGCAGCCGGTGCAGGCGGAGGTTTGGCCCAGCCCATACTGCTCAGAGTAATAGTAAAACTTGCAGAAGAAGCGGTTGCGCAGGCGCTCGCTTTTTTCGGCGCGTGGTCTATGACCTCCGGCAGTGCGGCGGTAGTTCTCGCCCTCGCACGAGTCCCAACAGCGGATGCGCTCGAACTGGCCGGTGCCGGGCCTGCCCGTGGCCGCCTCGAAAGGCAAAATTTCATCCCGCACGATGAAGCAGCGGCAGGTCGGGCAGACGTAAGCGCAGGCGCGGCAGGAGAGGCAACGCTCGGACATCCGCGCCCAGTATTCGTCGTCGAAGTGAGACAGCCAGGAGATGGAATTAGGATTGACGACTGAAGATTGACGATTGACGATTGGTTTTTCGATGGTCTGTCCTCCGTGGTCTATCGTCTGCAGCAGAACTTTTCCTTTCTCTGTCACCGCCTCGACGGCGTAGCCGCCCTCCACCTCGTAGAGCATCACGTCCATGTCACTGGCTTCATCCGGCGCGCCGCCGACCGAGGTGCAGAAGCAGGTCGGCCCCATTTCTTTGCAGGCCAGGCCGATGAGCGTAGTATTGGCGCGGCGACGGGCGTAATATGGGTCAACCGCCCCGGTATCCAGGAAGAGCGCATCCAGGATTTTGACGCCGCGCGCATCGCACGGGCGCACGCCGAAGATGACCTGCTCGCCTTCCGGCAGGGTTTCGTTGAGCTTGATGCCCCCGTCACTTTTTTCGATGGTCAGCAGGCGCTCGGTCGGCGGGAAGTAAGCCTCCTTGACCGACATGACCGGCCGGGCAAAGCCCCAGGCGATCTCCTGGCTGCCTTCCACAGGCCGGTAGAGCAAAACGCCAGCCACCTCGTGCGGCGCGATCAACGTTCTGGTTCGCGCCAGGTCATCCAACCAAGCGGCCAATTCTGCCTGACTGATTACTGAACACTGATTACTGATTACTGTCATTTCAGCCTTCCTTGTACTCGCCCGACAGGACGGTGACGATCGGCGAGGGCGCCGGGGTCATACCAGCCTGGTGTCCAAAAGCAGTCTCGATTTCTTGCGCCATCTTCATATTGAGCAGGCTGATGGGGATGTTCATCGGGCAGGCGCGTTCACACTCGTTGCAACCCACGCAGCGGCCGGCCAGGTGATAGGCGCGTCCCAGATGGAAAGTGCGTTTCTCGTTCATGTTGACGCCCATGCCGATCCACAGCGAGTCATCGCATTCATATAAGCAGATTGGGCAGTTGCACATCGGGCAGGCCTGCCGGCAGGCGTAACAGCGGATGCAGCGGTCGAACTGGCTGAGCCAGAAATCCATGCGCCCGGCGGGGGTGGCATTCTCCAGTTCCACGATCTTGGCATGAATGCCATTTATGGCAACCACAGACGACGGCCGGGCTTCGACCGCGGCCGGCGGCTCGCCGATGAGTGTGTCGTACACCACCGGTACGCGTTCCTTGCACGACTGACAGCGAATTTGCATCCTTCCACGATCGTCGCGTGTGCCTTCACAAGTCACACCGATGATATGCACTTGCTCACGGGTAAATTGATTTTCTGTCAGCAGGACGTTGATGGCGCGGCTGTCGCAGGGTTTGACGACCACGGCAACAGGTTTTGGCGGCTCAAAGCCTTGCCTCGGGCGCAGTTTGTCGCTCAGGTAAGTCGTCAGGTTGTGGGTGCTGTCCGGATTCCAGACCAGCCGATCTGCTTCCTCCGGTGTGTTGGCGAAAGACGGCCGCGTCCGTCCCCTGGGGCCGACCTCGTAACCGATGACATAACCGACCGCGCCGCTGACAAGCAACTCCCTGGCTTTAGCGCGGATGGCGTCGGTCTTTGCGGCGCAATCATACTCGGCCAATGGAACGTTCCCACTGATGGCGGCAAACTGCTGCGTGAGGGTAGGTATCTCCTCACTGGGCACGCGCCACTTGACCGGTCCCAGCGCCCGCACCGAGTCCACGAACTCGTTGGCGATGAGCGCGAAGCGTTCACCCTCCGAAGCCGAGACCCAGTCCAGGCGCAGGCGTTCAGGTTCGAGGCCGGCATAGGTCATCAAGGCGCGCAAGATGGGCAGCCGCTTGGCAGCCCGGTGGTTGCCGCTATCGTAGTGACATTCGCCGATGTGGCAGCCCAGGATCAGCACGCCGTCCGCGCCCTGGTCGAAGGTGCGCATGACCAGCTCCGGCGAGACGCGGCCCGAACAAGGCACGCGGATATCGCGGATGTTGGCCGGCGATTTCAATCGGGCGATGCCGGCCGTATCTGCACCGGTGTAAGAGCACCAGGTACACAGGTAGGCAATTATTCTCGGTTCATAAGCCACAGCCTCACCTCCTAAACCTTATTATCCACAGCAACTGGGAAAAACTCGTCTGCCGATAAAGCTCCCAGCATCTCGTTGACGATCTGACGGTCATTGAAATGAATAAGCGAGACAGCCTTGTTGCGGCAGGCCGCCGCGCAGGTGCCGCAGCCTTTGCACAGGAAGCTGTTTACCGTCGCTACCCGATCCTTTATGGTAATAACGTTGTAGGGACAGGCGGCCACGCAATACCCGCAGCCGGCGCACTGGTTCTGATTGACTTCGGCGATGGATGGGTCGAGGGCGATGCTGCCCTGATCCATCAGCGAAAGGGCGATGGCGGCCGCGCCTCCGGCCTGCGCCACGCTATCGGGAATATCTTTGGGAGCCTGGCAGGCGCCGGCCAGGTAGATGCCTTGGGTGGCCGTCTCGACCGGTCCCAGCTTGGGGTGCCGCTCGAGGAAGAACCCGTCCCGGCTGCGGCTGATGCCGAAGGTCGTTGCAACCTGCCCGGCGTCCGTTTGCGGCTCGAAACCGGTGGCGAGCACCACCATGTCCACTTCCACGCGGTTGGGTTGGTTATAGA
>JBDRTP010000193.1:0-15726 GCA_043823965.1 Chloroflexota bacterium | reverse complement strand
ACGAGGCCACGCAGGTCAAGAATATCTGGGTGCCGACCGGCGAGTGACACTGTTGCTATGCCGAGGACAGAAAGATACTTGTAGAGCCAGTAGCAAAAAGGAGATAAAGATGACCGGAATGCTTCCCCGCGATTTTTCGTCCGTGGATCGCAAAGTGCGCATGAAAATCGAGTCGCGCGGCTTGCCGCTGCGCCCGGCCGAAGAACGGATCAGGGACTACGACGAAGCCATCGTCCGCGTGGACGAGGATTGGGCAATGCATGAGGCCACGCGTTGCATCCACTGTCCGGATCCAGCTCCCTGCCAAAAAGCCTGCCCGGCGGGGAACGATATTTCCTATGCGCTGTGGCTGATCGAGAACGGCCAGTTTTTGGAGGCCGCCAGTGTGTACCGCCAGACCAGTTCCCTGCCGGAGGTGTGCGGTCGCATCTGCCCCCAGGAGAAGTTATGCGAGGGGGCGTGTGTGCGCGGTAAGAAAGGCAGCCTGCCCGTCCCGATCGGCGCTCTGGAAGCCTTCCCCACACATTATGAACGCCGTAAACAGGGCGTGAACATCCCGGTAGGCAAGTTCACTGGCAAGAAAGTAGCCATCATTGGGGCAGGCCCGGCTGGCCTGGCCTGCGCTGAACAGTTGGTGCGTCGCGGCCATTGGGTGACGCTCTTCGATGCTCGCCCGGCGCCTGGTGGGCTGCTTATCTACGGCATCCCGAACTTCAAATTGCCCAAGAAAGTTGTCTTCGACATATGGGATGATTTGCTGCGGGCGGGCGTGACTTTCGTGGGCAATACCTACATCGGCCCAAAGATCACGGTGGATAAGCTGTTCGCGGGTGGCTATAACGCCATCTTTCTCGGCGTGGGTACAACAGTGGATACTTCGTTGAATGTGCCAGGTGAGAATCTGCCAGGCATTTATAAAGCGACAGATTTCCTGGTGCGTGCCAATGTGGATATGGATCTGCTGCCCCACGAGATGTGTTCCCGCCCGGAAGTAGGAGAAAAGGTAGTGGTGATCGGCGGTGGGGATACTTCCTCGGACTGCCTGCGTACGGCGCTGCGCTCGGGGGCGAAGGAGGTAACCTGTCTCTACCGGCGCAGCGAGGCCGAGATGCCCGGTGGCTATAAAGACCGCATGATGGCAATCGAGGAAGGCGCCAAATACCACTTCCTGACCCAGCCGGTGCGCTTCATTGCCGGGGCAGATGGACACCTGGCGCAGATCGAGTGTGTCCGCACCAAGCTGGGCGAGCCGGATGAGAGTGGCCGGCGTAAATTTAAAATCGTAGAAGGCTCGGACTTTATCCTGGAAGTCGACACAGCTATTCTTGCCATCGGTTACAAACCAGACCCGATCATTAGCGCCACCACCCCTGGCATCGAGACACATTCCGATGGCCTGTTCATCGCTGACCAGCACACTGGCGCAACCAATCGCAAGGGGATTTTCACCGGTGGAGATGTGGTCACCGGCCCACACCTGGTGGTGACGGCTATGGTGGCGGGGCGTAAAGCCGCGGCCGCAATTGACCGCTATTTAGGTTGGTGAGGCTCCATTAGCAACATTCAAGGGGCGCATCATCACATGCAGGTTCAGTGTAAGAATCAAAACGCCCCTTTCGGGGCGCTCCTGTTCAGCCGTTCGCCTTTTGCTTGCGGTATGGGATCAAGAGCAAAAATCCCACCACGATGATCGCCTGGCCAACCTCGACGCCGATTGCTTGCAAGGGACCAAAGTAGGGCACATAAACAGGCGGCGGCCGCGTACCCAGGCCGAATATGTCTGCCATACCGGAGAAGACTGCGATGACATAACCCGTCGCAACCAGGCGCTGGCCGATGTCGGCCGCAATGCTGCGCTGGCCGTTGCGCCAGAAAACCATCAGGCTGATATATCCGCCCAGGCAGATCATCGCCAGGCCAACCAGGAAGACGGCGATTTGAACGAAGCCAACCACAACACTGCGATCCAGAGAGAAGAGTGCAGGTCTGGCTCCAATCATGAAAACAATAAAACCCAACAAGGTCGTGGTCAACCCAAATCGAACCGAGTAGGTGCTGCGCATACGAAACTGGGAAGGTATCGCCGCTTCGGGTGTGGTATCGGGAGAAATTGTTTTTGTCTCTTTAGAAGTTGTCATTCGGGTAAATTCTCTCCAAGATGGCGCAGCCAATTTCCACCGAGGATCGCAGCAATGTCCTCCTTATTATAGCCTCTGGCCGCCAGGATAGGGTCAAGTTTTTGCAGGTCGGCAATCGTATCCACGTCGGCCGGAGCGGCTTCCAGGCCAAAACCGCCGTCAAAATCGCTGCCGAGGCCAACGTGACGGGCATTCCCCGCCATCTGGCAGATATGGTCAATGTGCGCGGCGAGCGTCTCCAGGGTCAGGCCGTCACGGGTATCTCCTTTTTTCCAGCCATAGTTCAGGAACTTGCAGTAAGGCACCACGCCGATCACGCCGTCCCGTGCGATGATGCCCTTGATGATCATATCCGGAAGCTGGCGATTGCCCTCGTAATCCGGGATGATGGCCGCAGCGTTGGCGTGACTGGCGATGATCGCGCCGGGATAGCTATCGAGGGACTGCCGCGCCGCCAGCTCGTCCATGTGACTGAGATCGAGCGTGAAGCCGACTTCGGCCATCCCCTTCAAAAGGGCGCGGCCGTCCTCGGTCAACGCACCCGGCTCCCGCGTCCCGCCACAGAAGCGAGTGCCAGCCCAGGCCGGTCCGATGATGCGGACGCCGAGTCCCCACCATGCGTCCAGTTCAGCCGGAGTCCGCACCCCTTCCGCCCCCTCCATCAATATCACCAAGCCGACTGGATGAGTCTCCGTCTCGTCAGCCCAGGCAGTTAGAACATCCTCAAGATCGTCAGCCGTATGGATCAGCCGAAACTTTTCGGCATGGAGATCGGTCAGCGAGAGGTAGGTTTCAAGTTGGGTACGATAGAGATGGTGGGCCTGCTCAAAATTGGAATAAACCTGCGTGTCCCATTCGCCCAGTCTGCGGCGGATTGGCGTGGCGAAGAGCGTGCCGAAGACGACTGCGGCGCGGGCGCGCTGGTAATCCGGCCAGCCGAGCAGGGTATTGCCGTTGTGCTGGATGGCAGGGGTATCCTTCTCGTGCTGGCGCGTTTCGTCCGCCGGGCGGGTGTAATCCCGTCCGAGGGCGAGGATGTTCCAGGCTAGATCTTCGTGGGCATCTACGAGGAGATACATAAGGGTTGAGAAATCAGGTTTCCCATTTATGGTAGCTGTTTCCACTGTGTTTTGCGGAGCAGCTATCATTATTGAGAGAGCGCACCTGCTCGGGTGCGCTCTCGTGAGATCAGGCTTCTTCTGCCGACCGCAGGTTCTTCGAAAGGCCTACTCGGCGGAGTCTTCCTCTTTAGAAGTTTCCTTTTCAGAGGCTTTCTTCTTGGGCACTCTTTTTTTCTTGGGAGCCTCTTCCACTGGAATATCAAGCATGGCCGCGTCTTCACTCAGCCCCAGGTCGAAGTCCGCCAGGTCGAGGTCCTTGTAAGCGCCGGAATCCACCTTCCGCAAGCTCAGGCCGATGCGGCGTTGCTCGGGATCAATGCGAATGATGCGCAGGGTGACCACTTCACCTTCGTGGAGGCGTTCTTTGGGGTGCTCGATGCGTGTCTCGCCGATTTCGGAGATGTGGATCAAGCCTTCCACATCGCCTTCCAGGCGGGCGAAGGCGCCAAACTTGGTCAGGCGGGTGATGACGCCCTCTACCAATTGGCCGACCTTGAACTTCTCGGCCTTCTTTGTCCAGGGGTCCTCAACCAGGGCGCGCAGGGAGAGGCCAATGCGCTTCTTTTCCCGGTCAATATTGATGATCTTGACCGTTACTTCCTGGCCCACTTCGAGCAATTCGCTGGGATGTTGGACGCGCTCCCAGGAGATCTCGGAAAGGTGCACCAAGCCGTCTGCGCCGTTGATGTTGATGAAGGCGCCGAAATCGGCCAGGCTGGTAACACGCCCGGTGCGGATTTCACCCTCTTTCAATTCTTCGATGACGCGTTCTTTGAGTGACTGGCGCGTCTCGCTGCTGGCAGCTCGCTCTGAAAGGATCAGGCGGCGGCGGTTGCGATCTACTTCGATAACGCGGACACTGATTGGTTCGCCGATCATCTTCCCCCAGCGCTGTTCAGGCGTCTCGCCGGTGATTGCCATGCGGCGGGCCATGCCAATCTGGGAAGCAGGCACGAATCCGCGTAAACCGTGTACCGAGACGATCAAACCGCCCTTGTTATAGCCTTCCACCACACTCTCGAAAATTTCATCCGATTCGAGGATTTTCTCTACCTCTTCCCAGCCTTTTTGTTCCTGGGCGCGGCTGAAAGAGAGAACGATATTGCTGTTTGCATCTTCAGAAGCCAGCACGTAGACGTGGATTGCCATGCCAACTTGCATGGCTTCACGTTGCGCATCCGGGATCTGCTCCAGTTCCCGCCCGGAGATCACGCCTTCGGACTTTGCCCCGACGCTGACCAGAATCTGAGTCGGGCTGATGCTGGCGATCACACCGCTACGGATATCGCCCGGTTGCGGGAAATCCAAGGTCAATCCCTCTTCCTTGAGCAAGGTCTCCATATTGGTATGATTGATATTGCTGTTGTCTTCTGCTGGCGTATTGCTCTCGGGCATGGCCCCCTGCCCGAGGAGGGATTCGTTTTGTTCCATAATCTATGTAACTCCAGAATTGTAAAAGATAGCAGGGATTATAAAGGTGAATTGATAAGTTGGCAACCCTAAGAAACTATGCATCCGATTTCTCCCTATGCGGGAATGTTCAAAATAACATTATAATGACCCCATGGGTAGCAGTATCGAAGAAACGTGGAAAGAGAGACTCGATGCATTAGATCGAGAAGTAAAAGCATTGGGGCTTCAACCAGCAGACTATGAAGAAAAATTGGTTGTGTGGCTGCACTGGGCGATACTGAAAAAGAAGTATGAGCAAAGTCAACGGGGAATGATCAGTAAGAGCTATCAGGTTACTTTATGAAAGAACTCATCTACGGCCGCAACCCCGTCTACGAAACGCTGCGTGCCAAACGCCGCCGAGTCTTCGCGCTCGAAATTGCCGAGGGCGTGCAGGAAAAGGGACGCCTGGCGCGAATCATCGAATCAGCGATTCAGCGAAAAATCACCGTTGAACGCGTGCCGCGCGCCGGACTGGATAAAATCCACGCCAACCATCAGGGCGTGGCGCTGGAGGCGGGCGGCTATCCTTACGCCGAATTGACCGATATTTTTGAGTTGGCCGAAAGTCGCGGCGAACCGCTGTTTGTGCTGCTGCTGGATACGCTCAACGACCCGCAGAACTTCGGCACGCTGCTCCGCACGGCGGAGGCGGTCGGCGTGCACGGCGTGGTCATCCCGCTGCGGCAGACAGTCACGGTGACGCCCGCGGTCGTCAATGCCTCGTCAGGGGCGAGCGAGCATTTGCTCATCACGCAGGCTAATCTGCACCAGGCCATCCAGGCATTGAAAGAAGCCGGCGCGTGGATCGTCGGCCTGGACGAAGGCCCGGATTCGCGCGGCCCGTCCGAGGTCCGGCTGGACGGCGCATTGGCGGTGGTGGTGGGCAGCGAGGGCGAGGGCATCCGTACGCTGGTCAAATCCAAATGCGACTTCCTTCTGCGCCTGCCGATGCGCGGCCAGATCGAGTCGCTCAACGCCGCCGTCGCCGGTTCAGTCGCCCTATACCTGGCTTACCTTTCCCGCCAGAAGTAAAATCCTGCCGACCACCCGACTACCCAACTACCAAACTACCCAACTGGAGACTCCATGCCATCTGCATCGTTCCATTTCCCGAAAGGCTTTTTGTGGGGCACGGCCACCGCCGCGCATCAGGTAGAAGGTAACAATACAAACAATCAATGGTGGGCCTGGGAGCAGCAGGAGGGACGCATCCTGCACGGGCATAAATCTGGGCTGGCCTGTGACTGGTGGGGCGGGCGCTGGAAGGAAGATTTCGACCGCGCCGCCGAGGGCGGGCAGAACGCCCACCGGCTCTCGGTCGAGTGGAGCCGCATCCAGCCCGCGCCCGACCGCTGGGACGAGGAGGCGCTCGAACGCTACCGCACGATTTTGCGCGGCCTGCGCGACCGGGGCATCACGCCGATGGTCACGCTGCACCATTTCACCGACCCGCTCTGGATGACCGACCCTTCAACACCGTTCGTGCCGCGAGCATCGGCGGCATCAGCGAAGCGATCCTGTGGACGCCGGTGCGAGACGGCAGGCTCGAGGCGCGGCTGGGAGACCGATGAGATCGTTCCGCTCTTCGGGAAATACGTGCGCAAGACGGTGGAGGCGCTGAAAGAGTACTGCTCACTGTGGATCACGGTCAACGAGCCGAATGGATATGCCTTGAATGGTTATGCGGGCAGTGTCGCCTCGTTCCCGCCAGGCAAAAACAACCTGAAACTGGCATTCCGGGTGACGGCCAATTTGATCCGTGGTCACGCTGCCGCCTACCGCGCCATTCACGAAATCCAGCCGGAAGCGCGGGTGGGGTTTGCCTTGCATTACCGTTCATTTGTGCCATACCGCGCCTGGTCGCCGCTGGATAGATTTGTCACCAGGAACATCTTCAACGGTGTTAACCTGCCCTTCCCTTCTGCTCTGGCAAGCGGCGTGATGCGTTCCCCGCTTGGTTCCGTGCGCATTCCTGAAGCGAAAGGAACGCAGGATTTCTTCGGTTTCAACTACTACACAAGAGATTACGTGGCCTTTGACTTGTGCCGTCCGGCCACGCTGTTTGGGCGCAACTTTTATGCCAAAGACGCCGACTTGAGCGATACCGGTTTTCTCGCCAATGAACCAGAGGGCATGTTCGAGGGACTGAGGTGGATCGTCCGTACCTTCCCCAACCTTCCCATCATCGTCACCGAGAACGGCGTGGAGGATGCCGACGACCACATGCGCCCGCGCTACACCATTCAGCATATCCACCAGATGTGGCGGGCGGTCAACTTCAATTGGCCGGTCAAGGGCTACTTCCACTGGTCACTGGTGGACAATTTCGAGTGGGAACGCGGCTGGACGCAGCGCTTCGGCCTGTGGGAACTCGACCCCGAAACACAGGCGCGCTGCAAGCGCCCCAGCGCCGACCTCTACGCCGAGATCTGCCGCGAGAACGGCATCACCTCTGAAATGGCGCAGAAATATTGCCCGGAAGTGTTCGGGAAGTTGTTTCCGGAGTAATGCCAGTGTTCAGTCATCAGTGTTCAGTAATCAGTTCTGATGACTGAACACTGAATACTTTCTGGACCTCGCGCCTGCTCGCAAAAAATCTAAAAATGAACCCCACCCTGGATTTCATCTTCCGCCGCCGCAGCATCCGAAAATATGCCGAACAGCCGGTGGAGCCAGAAAAACTCAACCTGCTCCTGCAGGCCGGCATGGCCGCGCCCTCGGCGATGAACAGTCGGCCGTGGGAATTTATCCTCGTCACCGACAAGGAGAAACTGGGACAATTCCGGAAAAGGCTGATTTTTGGAAATCGCAACGCCCCGGCCGCCATCGTCGTCTGCGGGAACCCGAAGGCGGCCAAAAATCCCACCTGGCGGTTGTTCTGGGTGCAGGATTGCAGCGCCGCGGCGCAGAACATCCTCATTGCCGCCACCAGTCTCGGATTGGGAACGGTCTGGGTCGGCGTCTATCCTGTCCCCACTTTCGTCGCCGTCGTGCGCGAAGTTCTGTCCATCCCGAAAAGCGTGACCCCGCTTTGCCTCATTTACGTCGGCTACCCGGCGGAGGAGAAACCGCCGCGCACGCAGTATGACGGGAAACGCGTGCATTGGCAAGTGTATTGATCTGATGAAATAAACCTGCCGTATGATATAATACGTATAGAATACGTACTGTGAGGTGCCTATGCAAAAGAAACTCACTATCACGCTGGATGCTCAAGTTTACGACGGCCTGCAACAGGTTATTGGGCGGGGACACATCGGCCAGTTCATCGAAAACCTTGTCCGCCCTCATGTAATCGGTGAGAATTTGGATGCCGCCTACCACGCCATGTCCCAGGATGAGAGCCGCGAAGCCGAGGCCCTCGAATGGGCGGAAAATACGCTTGGAGAAGTTGCCAATGAGACGCGGTGAAATCTGGTGGGTCAATTTCGACCCATCCATCGGGGGCGAAATCCAAAAACAGCGCCCGGCTGTCATAGTCAGCAACGATGTGTCTAATAAATATCTCAATCGTGTGCAGGTTGTCCCGGTCACCAGCAAAGTGGACAAACTCTATCCCAGCGAGGCTTATATAACGGTTGCAGGCAAACAAGGGAAAGCCATGGCTGACCAATTGGCGACCGTCAGCAAGCAAAGGCTGTTCAAAACAATCGGGCGGGTCAGCGAGGCGGAAATTCAGGAAATTGAAAAAGCCATCCGTATCCAGCTCGGGCTTTAACTTTTTTCACCTTTACCTTACACCTCGCAACTTGCATTCCCGTTACTTACCAAGCCTTGAACCTGCCAACATCCTTCACCACCACCATCCGTAATACCTTTGGCGAGGATGGCAAACGCTGGCTGGCTGAATTACCAGACCTCCTCGCCGAGGCCTCCCGCCGTTGGGATTTGACCCTCGGCGAACCCTTCCTGCTTTCGTACAACTACGTTTGTGCGGTAACGCGCGCCGATGGTACCCCGGCCGTGCTCAAACTCGGCGTCCCGAACCGCGAACTGAGCAGCGAAATCGCCGCGCTGCGCCTTTACGACGGCGAGGGCGCCTGCCGTCTCTACGAATCGGACCCGGAAGCCGGGATGCTGCTCCTCGAACGTCTCCTCCCCGGAACGATGCTTTGCGATTACGCCGACGATGAGACCCAGACCGCCATCGCCGCAGAGGTGATGAAACGCATCTGGCGGCCCGCGCCGGAAGGCGAGCCTCTCATTACACTCAAGAGCTGGTTTGACGAGTTGGCCGGCCTGCGTCCGCGCTTCGGTGGCGGAACGGGACCGTTCCCGCGTCAATTGGTGGAAACTGCCGAGGGACTGATCCACGAACTATTCGCAGAGCCGTTCACCCCCGTTGTCCTGCACGGCGACTGCCACCACTTCAACATCCTGAATTCGGAGCGCGGCTGGCTGGCAATTGACCCCAAGGGTGTCATCGGCCCGCCCGAATACGAAGTCGGGCCGCTGCTAATCAATCCATGGGACGAACTCAAGAGTGCGGATGCGGTGCGCATCAGTGAACGGCGGATTGCCGTCCTCGCCGAGCGTCTCGACTTCGACCGTCAGCGCATCCGCGCTTGGGCGATCACCCACTCCGTCCTTTCCGCCTGATGGGACTTGGAAGAAAACGGCGCGGGCGGCGAATACAGCATTGCCTGCGCCGAGATTTTCAATCAGTTAAAAGTCTAAAAAGAAGGTCGCAGCGAATGCTAAAAAAACATCTCTTTGACGAAGTCACCCGTTTTGACCTGGCGCGCAAGCTGCCCATCAATTGGCGTTATTGGACCACCGCTTATCTGCTGGATGGCATGTTGATAGATAGCGGCTGCGCTCATGCCGCGCCTGAACTGCTGGCCGCGCTGGCAAACGAGCCTTTGACCTGCATTGTCAACACCCATACCCACGAGGACCACATCGGCGCCAACGGCGACCTGCAATCCCAACGCCCCGGATTGGAGATATGCGCCCATCCGCTGGCTTTGCCTGTCCTGGCTGATCCGCGCGGGAAACAACCCCAACAACTCTACCGGCGCATATTCTGGGGCTGGCCGAAACCCTCTCAGGGCAAGCCTCTTGCAAATGGCGAGAGGATCGAAACGGAACATCATCGCTTTCAGGTGATCTACACTCCCGGTCACAGCCCGGATCACATCTGCCTCTACCAGCCTGAACAGGGGTGGCTGTTTACGGGTGACTTGTTCGTCGGCGGGAAGGAGCGTGCTCTGCGCGCCGGTTATGATATATGGCAGATCATTGCCTCACTGAAACGAATTGCCGGCTTGCCCGCGACGCGCTTATTTCCGGGTTCTGCTCAAGTGCGTGAGAACCCGCAGCAGGAGCTCGCCTCCAAAATCAACTACCTGGAAGACCTGGGCGGGCGCGTCCTGGAGCTTCACCGCAAGGGATGGGGTGTCCAGGCCATCGCCCGCGCCTTGTGCGGTGGCCCGATGCAAATCGAATGGATCACGCTTGGGCATTTCACCAGGCGCTGTTTGGTGCTATCTTACCTGGGAATGAATAGAGAATAGGAGAACAACAT
Source organism: Chloroflexota bacterium (assembly GCA_043823965.1). GTDB lineage: Bacteria > Chloroflexota > Anaerolineae > Anaerolineales > Villigracilaceae > CG2-30-58-95. The sequence goes on along the minus strand of JBDRTP010000193.1, from coordinate 5,485 downwards.
GAAATCCTATCGCAAAGAACTCTGGTTCAACATCCCTTCGAGGCGCGGGTTTGTCAACCTCACGCCGCAGGTCGAGGAATGCCTGCGCGAGAGCAGCATTCGCGAGGGACTGTGTCTGGTAAATGCCATGCACATTACCGCCTCGGTATTCATCAACGATGACGAATCGGGGCTGCACCACGATTACGAAGAATGGCTGGAAGGTCTGGCTCCGCACGAGCCAGTCAGTCAATACTGGCACAACCGCACCGGTGAAGACAACGCCGACGCCCATCTCAAGCGCCAGGTGATGGGACGAGAAGTTGTCATTGCAGTGACCAATGGCGAACTTGATTTTGGCACATGGGAACAGATCTTCTACGGTGAGTTCGATGGCCTTCGCCGCAAGCGCGTGCTGGTCAAGATCATCGGTGAATAGGCACTTAGTGCCTATCCGATAAACCCCCGGAACGCGGACTTTAGTCCGCAATGCAAGGCAGACTGAAGTCTGCATTCCGTTATTTGGATAGACTCTTAGGACCTTCGCGGTCTTTGCGTGCTTCGCGGTTAATCTTTTTCGGCTTGTCCGGGTTAGGGTCTGTGAACGATAAACCAAAGGAGAAACCCAATGAAACGCCTACGCTGGTACGACTACATCACCATCAACCTGTTCTGGCTTGGCCTCAACATCCGCAACACGGCCCTGGGTTCAATTTTTATGCCCTATCTGGTGGGTCTTTTCGCGCCGGAAGAGATCAAGAACACCGCCCTGGGAGCCATGCGTTCGGCTGGCCTGGTCATCGCCATGCTGGTGCAACCGGCGGCCGGGCTGTTGAGCGACCGGTCCACGTCCCGTTTTGGGCGGCGCAGACCTTACATCCTGATTGGGGCATTATTCGACTTGCTCTTCCTGGCGGCGATTGCCCTCTCCTGGAATTACTGGGCCTTGCTGATTGCCGTGCTCCTCATTCAGTTCACCTCCAACATCTCGCATGGCCCGTTACAGGAATTGATCCCGGACCTGGTGCCGGAAGACCAACGCGGACGAGCGTCGGCCATCAAGGCCATCATGGAACTGCTGCCTCTCATCCTGGTTGGTCTCACGATTGCCAAACTGGTCGGCGCGGGGCATTTGGATTGGGCCATCTTTGCCACCGGCGCGGCGTTGCTGGTTGTCACGCTGATCACAGTACTTTTCGTGAAAGAAACGCCGCTCCAGGAGAAACCGACCACACCGTTCTGGCCGGGTTGATTACACTGCCCCTCGCGGACAAGCCAACGGCCCTGGCCGTGGGCGTTGGGATAGGCGGAGCAGTGGCGATGATCGTTGCGGTGGTGTCAGGTGTTTGGGCAGGTGCGCTGGCTACCCTGGGCAAGGAAGCCCGCCGGCAGTCCTCGTTCGTCTGGTGGATTGTCAACCGGGTGATGTTCCTGGCGGCGGCCACCTCTATCCAGGGTTCCGTCTTTTACTTTGTGATGTACGCCTTCAAACTCAGCGACGAGGCCGCATCCAATATGATCGGCAGCCTGACCTCGATTATCGGCATCTTTATTTTGCTGACCGCCCTCGCCAGCGGCTGGATTGCGGACCGGGTCGGGCGCAAGCGGCTGGTCGGGATCAGCGGCCTGATGGCGGCGGCGGGCGGCTTCCTGCTGCTGACTACCATCTGGGTGCCGAATCTGGCCATGTTGTACGTTGCCGGGACGATCATCGGGCTGGCAACCGGCCTGTTCATGACTGCCAACTGGGCGCTCGGCACGGACCTCGTCCCTGCGGACGAAGCCGGGCGCTACTTGGGCGTCTCGAACCTGGCCGGTGCAGGCGCGGGGATTGTCGGCGCAGGCATTGGTGGTCTGGTTGCCGACTATCTCAACGGGATTCGCCCCGGATTGGGATACTTCGCGATCTTTGCCAGTTATGCTGTCCTCTTTGTCTTAAGTACGGTCAGTTTGCTGGGCATGCGGAAAGTTGAGAAATGACCATTGCCCTCTGGCTGCTCGTCCCGATTGGGTTCGTATCGGTCGTCGGGCTGGGCCTGTCTTTTTATCTAACCCATCGCTATGGTCTGACCGAGATCCACAGCCCGGCGGAATACAATCTTGCGTTTGAGGAAGTCACCTTTAAAGCAAGCGACAGGCTGGCGTTGCGCGGTTTGTGGATTCCCGCCCCCGGTTCGGAGCGGGCGGTGGTCATCCTGCACGGTCACGGCGGGAGCATGGATTGTGACATCCAGCGCGCCCCCGCCCTGCATCAGGCCGGGTTCAATGTGCTGCTCTTTGATTTCCGCGCCCACGGGCGCAGCCAGGGAAATCTGACCACCTTCGGCTATCTCGAACGACGGGATGTGCTGGGCGCGGTGGAATTTCTGAAGAGTCGCGGCATACGGCGGATAGGACTGCTGGGCTTTTCCTACGGAGGGATGATCTCGATGCTCGCCGCTCCGATTTGTCCCGAGGTCAATGCGCTGATCACCGACGGCGGGCCAGCCCGGATGCGCACGGCGATCACTGCTCGCGTCGTTGAGCTGCATCTGCCGCATTGGTTGGCAGCGTTCACGGCATGGCTGACCGTCGCCATGACTTCCCTGCCGAAGGCCTACTCGGCGGCTTGGGGCCAACCTGTTCCGCTACGAGTCGGTGCGTTGGGTGGGGAGGATCGCCCCGCGACCCATCTTCTTCATCCACGGCGAGCTGGATCAGTATTGCAACGATTTCGATGACTTGTATGCCGCCGCGAATGAGCCGAAAGAGTTATGGCGTTTGCCTGACGTCGGCCATACAAAGGCGAGCGAAGCCTTTCCCGAAGAGCATCGCTGCCGCGTGATCGAGTTTTTCGATAAATACCTCTAATTCATTGATACTTTTTTCAGGACGCGGATGAACGCGGCCTGCCCTGGCGGGCTAGGCCAGGGAAAACGCGGATTTTTCTTTTCTAAAACGACAAAAAACCGTTCTTTTCCGCGCTCGTCGGTGCTCGTCCGCGTCCGATCTGCGCTTCTCCGAATTGGATTGGGAACGGATCGGGCGCGACTGGGCGGCCTGGTGGGCGGGTGAACTGGCACGCCCGCTGGTTGTGCTGGAGTGCATCGAACCCGAAGACAGTCATAACCCCCACTATGCTGGAACTTTTCTCGGCAATTATCCGCTGGATATGCCTGCCGACGATGTGCTGGACATTTTTGCGCCACGGCTGGAGGCAACTCATTTTCTGGGAGACGCCTTCCCGCGCTTCTGGCCGAACTTTGGGCCGGGGATCTTGGCTGCCTTCGCCGGGGCACAGGTCCACCCGGCGGCGGACACGACTTGGTTCTCTCCGGGAAAAACCGATTCAGTTGTGCACTTGAGCGTGTCCTGCGACTGGCAGAATCCGTGGTGGCGGCGTGTTTGCGAGATCACGCAGGCCGCGGTCGAACGTTGGGGCAGCCAACTGGCCATCGGCTTCACCGATTTGGGCGGTAATCTCGATATCCTCGCTCACCTGCGCGGCGCTCAACAATTGCTGCTCTGCCGCACCTGCGCGGGGTGCAGTGGTTGCCCGGCGACGGCAACCCGCCCGTAGAGCACTGGCTGCCGCTGCTCAAACGCATCCGCGACAGCGGCAAGCTTTGTCAGGTGACTGTTTCACCACATGCCGCGCTGACCATCCTGCGCGAATTGGGCGGCATGGGCTTTGCCTTCGTCATCGGCGAACCACAATTGACCCCTGAAGAGGGGGCAGAATTCTTGAAGCAATTGAAACCGTGAATGCTTCTACCGAGTAGGCCTTCGGCGCGAGCTTCTGGAATCCGACTGACCTGGCGAAATAGCAATTCCAACGAACCAGCAAAATCAGGTGGCTTACAACCGCTCTTCCTGTATAATAAACCCTGCCTATGGAAACTCCTCACGCCCGCAGACAAATCCTCGTCGTCAAAGACTCGACGGAAGTCCGTCATGCAATCGTCCAGATATTGGAAACCGAGCATTACGCCGTCCAGCAAGCCGAACACGGAAAAGCCGCCTTGAAGAAATTGGCTGGACACCCATCCCGTTCATTTTCCTGACCGCCAATGACTCTCCGGAAGATATCCAGGCCGGGCGGGAACTGGGCGTCGAGGATTACTTGTTAAAACCGATTGACTATGATGATTTGCTGAAGATTGCCAGTGCGCGTCTCGTGCGCACAGAAAATGTCGAAGTTGCCCATATCGGCAAAGCTTACTTGGAGACTGTAACAGTCCTGGCAAGTACAATCGAAGGTCGCGACCCGTATACACACGGGCATGTCTCGCGCGTGGTTTATTACACCCGCTCGCTTGCCATGGCCATCGGCTGGAAGGAAGAACACCTGCGCATATTGGAAATCGGCGCCCTGATGCATGACATCGGAAAGATCATCGTCCCGGATCATATCCTGAACAAGGCCGACAGCCTGACACAGGATGAATGGAAGATAATGCGGCAACACCCCGTGGCGGGCGCCAAGATCCTGCAGGGGGTCAGTCACCTGCGCGACGCTCTACCCTATATATATTGCCACCATGAGCATTGGGATGGGAGTGGTTATCCTCAAGGGCTGTTTGGTAAGAATATCCCGATTGAAGGCCGCTTGATGGCTCTCTCGGATGTGTACGATGCGCTGACTACAACCCGTCCCTATCATCCTGCACGCCCCAGAGAAGAGGTCATCTCATTCTTGCAATATTACGCTGGCAAGCATTTCGATCCTGAGCTTGTCCCGCTCTTTATCCAGGTGGTAAGAAGCCAGGCTGTCTGAGGCTTGTCCAGGCTGGCAAATCCTGTCTGTCATCCCCCTCTTTCCTCTTCCACCAGCAGCATGACTTTGTAGGCCTCGGCGTATTCCATGCCGTGTTCTTTTGCCTCCTCCGCAGCCCACTCGCGGATCATCTTCTCCGGGTCCCAGTCGCCGAGTTGGCTGACGTGTTTCTTCAACGCCGCAATTTTGACGTCAATCGTGTCGCCGATGTCCACCCAGGTATCGGACTTCTCCGCGCCGTGGACGTACAGCCGCCTGACGTTGTGCGGCTCGTACCCCGCTTCGAGCAGGTCAGTGAAGATGAGCCGCGTCCCGGCTGACGGGAAGACCGCGTACAGCGCGGCCTGGGCAGCGGCGCGGTGATCGGGGTGGTTGATGTAGCCGTTGCCATAGAACACACCCTGCGGGTCGCCGATAACGACTGCCTCGGGTTTATGGAGGCGGATGAGGCGCGTCAGGTCACGGCGCAGGTGAACGGTCGGTTCGAGTTCGCCGTCCGGATAGCCCAGGAAAACCGTTTCCTGAATGCCGAGTACGGCGTTGGCGGCCAGTTGTTCTTCTGCGCGCCGGCGCGCCAGGGCGGGCTTGTCGGCGGCGGTCTTGCCGGCGTCGTTCGACCCGGCGTCGCCGTTGGTGATGACCACCGAAACGATCCTGCATCCGGCTTGCGCCCATTTGGCCAGCGTGCCGGCAATGGTGAATTCCTGGTCATCCGGGTGGGCGTGGATGCTCATGGCGGTTTGGGGGAGG
>JBDRTP010000192.1:0-2814 GCA_043823965.1 Chloroflexota bacterium | reverse complement strand
CCTGCCAGCCAGAGATAGCGCGCCAGAGGGCTTTCCCAGGCGCGTGCGATGACGAAAGTCGGGTAGACCGACTGCGCCGGCGCGGCCTCCAGGCTGCCCATTTCGATGGCGCGTTGGAAATCCTGGACGAAGGCGGCCGGGTTATTGGGTGAGATGGCAAAGACGCGCCGGGCTGTGGCGACCAGGAGTATTTTTTTCTTGTTGGACGCCAGGAATTCTACCGGCCCAAAATCCGGGTGATGCCGTACGCCGAGCACCGAACCGGGCAGGCGCAACCAGGGCAACGGCAGGGGCGAGGTCAGGTCGGCGATCGGGCGCACCCATTCCACGTCCGAGACCGGGATTCGTTCGACGCGTAACCCCCATTTCAATGCGAGTGTATCTCGATCCAGGCTGTAGTTGGCTCGCGCCAGGGCAGACAACCGGTAAGCAAGGATGGGTAAGGGAATGAAGGCCGCCACGGCGAGCAGGATGAAAAGGGTCAATTTCAGGCCAACCTCAGATTCGAAGGCGCGCCATGTACCCAACGTCGAGATAACTGCCAGCGTTAGAATGAGGCTGGCATGGATGGCTATTCCGGGCTGACGGGGAGGGGGGTAATTGGCGGTATTCATCAGGGTGTTTTTCCCGATGCTGTGCATCCAGCCCTCAGCGCTTCTCGCAGCCTCTGGCAGACATGTTCGACTTGCGCTTCGCTCATCAGGGTGTTTTTCCCGATGCTGTGCATCACGCCCGAAAAGGGCAGGGCCAGGCCGCGCCCTCCCAGGTCTTCGCTGACTGGGAAGTCACCCGGCCGGTAGCCGAAACGTTCGACCATATAAGGCTGAAGATGGATGGGCGCAAAGTATGGGCGTACCGGCACGCCACGCGCCTCGAGCGAACTCGCCAGGGCATCGCGGTCAACGTGTATTTCAAAGCGGGTGACGTACACGAACCACGACAGGCGCGTGGTGAACGGTTCGACGTACTGTGTCTCAACCCCTGGGATCTCCGCCAGCCGCTCCGTGTACCAGGCTGCCACCTGCTCGCGTTTCTTGAGCAGTTCATCAGGGTGTTTTTCCCGATGCTGTGCATCCAGCCGGGTCATTTGCAGCGCACCCAGCGCAGCGGACATCTCGTCCAGGCGGTAGTTGTAGCCCAGGCAGGTATGCTGGAGCCAGGTATCGCCCACGGCGCGCATGAAGTCGGCAGCCTGGTCATCATCCGTGACGATGACGCCGCCCTCGCCGGTGGTGATTTGCTTGTTCGGGTAAAAGGCGAACACACCGTAATCGCCCAGCGTCCCAGCCTTGCGGCTCTTGTATTCTGCGCCCAGCGCTTCGCAAGAATCTTTGATGACTTTCAAGCCGAATTCCTGGGCGACTTTGCGGAAAGTGGTTGCGTATTTGGCAACCATGGGATCCAGGTCGGCAGGTTGGCCGAACACGTCCACTGGCAGGATGGCTTTGAGTGAAGCGTGTGGCGTGTGACGTGTGACGGGTGGCATACGACGCGGCAGGTATTCTCTAATGTTCTTTGCGGCATCGGCGACCAATTCGGGATTGATATTGCCGGTGCACGGGTCCACATCCACGAAACCGGGCACGGCATTCTCGAACAAGAGGACATTGGCAGAGGCGACGAACGAGAAGGGTGTGGTGATGACGTAGTCGCCTGCTCCGATGCCGGCGGCGCGCACGCAAAGATGCAGGCCGGCCGTGCCGGAGCTGACTCCGATGGCGTGCTTCCTGCCGCTGAAATCGCAGAAGGCTTGCTCGAACTCCAGTATGCGCGGCCCCATGCTCAGTGAGGGAGTTTGCAGCACCTCCAGCACGGCCTGGCGGTCGGCATCTGTCAGGTCGGGGGAGGACATGGGGATTGGTGGATTTCGGATTGCGGATTGTGGATTGTAGATTGGCACGGCGACCTTCAGTTACGAAACTTTGGCAGTTGACTGATCACTGATAACTGAAGACTGATCACTGGACTCTGGCCCCAAATCCAGCTCGACCGCGTCCTCCATGCGGATCTGGCCGCGCAGGAAGGCGCCCTCTTCGGTGGCGAAGGAGACCGTGACCACGTCCCCCCAGATACGGCCGGTGGCGCGGATCTCCACCTTCTGGGCGATGATGTTGCCGCGCACCGCCCCGGCCACGATGACGGTGTTGGCGCGGATATTTTCGCAGGTGACGCGCCCGGTCTCGCCGACCACCAACATGCCGCGCATGGCGACCTGCCCTTCGAAGGTGCCCTCGATGCGTACACCTCCCGAGCCGCTGATGCTGCCCTGCCAGACTATCCCCGCGCCAAGCACCGAGGTGATCCGCTCGACGGCCTGCACGGTCGAGGGCGGGGTTTGTTGTTTATTACGTTTGAACATAGTTAGATTTCTGTCATTGCGAGGGCAACGCCCGAAGCAATCTCCCGTTTTTATGCAATTTCTCGGCTAGATTCTAGCGGGAGATTGCTTACCACTTCGTGACACACGTCGTCGGGAAGAACGCCCTCCTCGCAAAGACACATGAAAAGGACTTTTATTTTTCAAGCATCAGTAAAACAAAGGACGCGGTATCAACCCGCGTCCTATTTTATCATCTTCTTCAGACTCCCTCGTCATTCAGGAGAGGGTGAGGGTGGCTCCCCTCTCCCTATGGGAGCCCCTCAGGGGTGCTTCGCGAAGGGGCAGGGGGTGAGGGCGGCTCCGGCACGCCCATGATGTTATACCCCGAATCCACATATAGCACCTCACCCGTGGTCTTGGCGGCCATGTTTGAGCATAGAAAAACCGCCGCGTTGCCCACGTCCTCAATGGTCACATTCTGGCGCAGCGGGGAC
>JBDRTP010000191.1:0-2307 GCA_043823965.1 Chloroflexota bacterium | reverse complement strand
AATACGATGGCAGTCGTCAGGACGCGCGTCTGGTAGCGGATATTCCCGCCGACCATCATCGAAGCGCCGACTTCGGAGATGACGCTGCCAAAACCGGCCATCAAGGCGGCCAGCAGGGGCAGGCGCGCTTCACGCCACAAGGCGAGCACCATTTGGAAGCGCGAAGCCCCCAGGCCGAGCAGCTGCAGGCGCAGACGCGGATCGAGCTGCTGGAGTGCGGCGGCGGTCAGGCCGGTCACGACCGGCGCGGCGATAATCACCTGGGCGATGACGATGGCGGTCGGCGTGTAGATCAGGTGCAGGCTGCCGAGCGGGCCGCTGCGCCAGAGCGTCATTGCCACAGCCAGCCCGACGACCACCGGCGGCAGCGCCATGCCGGTGTTGATCAGGCTGAGGAAAAACGAGCGTCCGGGGAACTTGCCCAGCGCAAAGCCGGTGCCCAGCGGCAAGCCGATCAACAGGCTGATGGCCGTCGCCAGTCCGGAGACCTCGAGTGAGAGGGCGGTGATTTGCCAGACTTCAGGGGAGAAAATATCCATGCGTTTTTTAGTGCTGTTACACGTTTACACGTTTGCAAGTTTGCACGTTTGCACGTTAGAACATGTCAACGTGTCAACGTCAAGGCAAACCCAGGTCGGCGTCCGTCTTGTCAGCATCTGGGAAGAAGAGCGGCTGGCCGAACCTGCCTTTACCAAATTCACCAATCAGCGTCTGCGTTTCGGGCGTGGTCAGGAACTTCAGGAAGGCAATGGCTCCATCATAGTTGACATTAACCTGTTTGGCGGGGTTGACCGTGATGACATGGTAGACGTTCAGCAAGGCAGCATCGCCCTCATAAAGAATTTCCAGTTGCAGATTGACCTTATTCGCCAGATAGGTGGCGCGGTCGGTCAGAGTGTAGGCGGTTTTCTCTGATGCGATGGTCAGCGTGGCGCCCATGCCCTGGCCGGTTTCGAGGTACCAGGCCTGGCCGGCCGAATCAATGTTCGCCGAATACCACAGGCCCAATTCCTTCGTGTTCGTGCCTGACTGGTCGCCGCGCGAGACAAACAGCGCGCCGCTGGCAGCAATTTTTCGAAATGCTTCCTCGGCAGAAGCGGTAATCCTGACGCCTGCCGGGTCAACCGCTGGGCCGACGATGACGAAGTCGTTGTGCATCACCAGCACACGATCCTTTCCGAAGCCGTTTTCCATGAAAGTTTTTTCGGACGACGGTGCATGGACGAGCAACACGTCCGCGTTACCTTCCTCGCCCATCTTGAGCGCCGCACCGGTGCCAACCGCAACGGTCTGGACCACGTAGCCGGTCTGCTGCTCGAAGAGCGGGATCAACACATCGAGCAGACCCGAGTCCTGCGTGCTGGTGGTGGTCGCCAAAATCAGGTTTGGGTTGGTTGGCCTGGGGATGGGCGTCGGCGAGGGTACGACGGTCGGCGGAGTCGGCGGTTCAGTGGCAGCCGGTTGGGTCGCGGCAGGCGTCGAGTTGGACGCTCCGCCCCCTCCGGGGACTTCGCAGGCCGTAAGCGCAAGGGAGAGAAAAACGACGAGGGTTAGGAAGATGTTGAGGGTGCGCTTCATGTTGTCCTTTCTCCTAAAGAAGAATTTGCTCACCGGTGTGCGTGGTATCGTAGCCGCTCAGGCTTGCCACTTCACGCCGGAAATCACCGGATTGCAGATAGTCCAGGATGGGCAAGACCGTATGGATCTGCTCCTGGGGGACAGTCAGGTCATAACGCTCATGGAACATGGGAATGAAATCCAGTCCATGCTGTCGGGCAGCGGCTTGCAGACCGAGGGCCGCGTCGGCTTCGCCGCGCTGGACAGCCAGGGCGCATTCGGTGTGCGTGGGAACTACATTCTCATAGCCGCGGATTTGTTCGCCGGAGATGCCCAGTTCGTGAAGCCGGGCATCCAGCCACAGGCGTGTACCTGAGCCGCGCTGGCGATTGATGAAGGTCGCATCGGGCTGAGCCAGGTCGGCAACTCCGCGAATGCCCTTGGGATTGCCGGGTGCAAGCAGCAATCCCTGCTGACGGTGAGCAAGCGTAAACAGCGACGTAGACCGGTCGGGGAAAAAGCGGCGCACGAATGGTACGTTGTATTCCCCATCCTTGTCGAGCAGGTGGCAGCCAGAAAGATGACAAAAACCCTGGCGCAATGCAACCAGCCCGTCCAGACTGCCGACCGGCAAGGTCAACATATTGAGGTGAGGGGAGATTTGTCCAGCCAGGCGCTCGATTGCCAGGTCGTGACTGCCGGAGAAGATGACCGTCGTCCGGTTGGTATCTTGCGGCAAGACCATCTCCT
>JBDRTP010000190.1:0-2624 GCA_043823965.1 Chloroflexota bacterium | reverse complement strand
GGATACCCCCCACAGCCTGCGGCCAGGTCAGGAACTCAACATCCTGCCTGTCAATGGAACCTATTATGAATGGCAGGCCGGCGATGGTCTGAATGCGGTGGCGAAATTCTTTGGTGTCGATGCGGAAGTGATCCTCACTTTCCCCGGCAACCACCTCGACCCGGACAATATCGGTGATTACACTCACCCGAATATTCAGCCGGGCACCCGGCTGGTCATCCCCGGCGGGGTGCGCGAGTTTACCAGTTGGCAGGCTCCGATCGGCGTCACGCGCGATAAGCCAGCTCTGGCCCGAGTGATGGGCGCAGGCTCGTGTGGCGCGATTTCAGGCGGCGCGGTTGGCTTCGGTACCTTCGTCTGGCCGACGACTGAGCATCGCGTCACTGGATATAATTACTCCCCAGAGACGAATCACCGCGCCATTGACCTCGGCGGTAAAACAGGTAACGCCATTTTTGCGACAGATGCCGGTGTGATCGTTTACGCAGGCTGGAACGATTATGGCTACGGCTATATGATTATGGTAGACCACGGGAACAAGTGGCAATCGCTATATGCGCATCTAAGCCAGATCAATGTAGCCTGCGGTCAAAGCGTGGGGCAGACCGAACTTATCGGCTTGATGGGCAGCACAGGTAACTCGTCCGGCCCGCACCTGCACTTTGAGTTGATGAACACGGTATACGGGAAAATCAACCCCCTCGACTTTTTACCGCCGCCGTAAAAAAAGTGAAATCTTGCCAAAGCCAGTGACCTGGGCTATAATCCCGGTCACCTCGGGCGCGTAGCTCAGTCGGTTAGAGCGCATCACTCACATTGATGAGGTCGGGGGTTCGAGCCCCTCCGCGCCCACAGAAATCAAAAAGGCCTTTGTGGCCTTTTTGATTTATGGGTTCGAGTGCAGCGCGATCCGCGCCTACCAAAAAACCGCCAAATCATTGGCGGTTTTGATTTGTAAAACCCCGTACTCCGGCGAAAGACCACAAAAAATCCGTGTTCTGTCCGTGCCGAAGGCCTACTCGGTAATCCGTGTAATCCGTGTCCAAATAGGTTTTGCCCCACCAAAAACCAGAGAGCTTTTTTTACGGTAACAAGATATGCAGCCGTCCGGGGAAGATACGATACTCCAGGTCCTGGATGCCGGTCGAGAAAATCTCGCCATCCGTATGCGCCGGAGTTGGGGTTTCAACACGAATTTTAAGCCAAGTCATGTGGTACGCATAAACTTCTGGCTCGTGGATATAACTGTTCGGCTCTGGCTTCATCGTCTTGGGCAGCATCGCCAGTAATTGCAGCCGGGATTTTCGGTAGGCGTGCACGAAGGATAGTTTCTTATCAAACGGGTCAGCATGTGGGATCATATAGAAGCCGCCCGTGCGTGGTGCATTGCCCACCGTAACGAGCGAAACAGGACCTTCATATTGCCCGCCGTCCCATTCCATTTTCACAATCCAGGACGGCCCATCCAAAATCCCCAGCAGCGCTGCCACCAGATAACGGAAAACGCCTTTGATCCATCCAATTCGCTGTTGTTTGAGCGTAACGTATGGCTCCAGGCCCATTGCTGAATTGTTGGCAAAGTAAAAGCCATTGACCTGGCCCACGTCCATGCGGCGGGTCTTTCCGGCCGCGATCACCTGCGCAGCCGCCAGCAAATCCCTCGGAAGCCCCAGGTTGTCCACCAGGTCGTTGGCCGAACCCAGCGGCAGGATGCCGAACGGCCCCAGCAGGGATTTCTCCGATTTTGCCGCCTTCGACAGGCCGTTTACCACCTCGCCGATCGTGCCATCACCGCCAGCCGCAATAATGGGCGTAAAGCCCTGGCGTGCCGTTTCCGCCGCCAGGTCAATCACGTGCCTGGGTCGCTCGGAGACGACCATTTCGAAATCCACACCGGCAGCTTTGAGCGCGGCTTCGGCTTCCGGCCAGCGTTTCTGAGCATTCCAGCGGTTGGCATAGGGGTTGAGGATAACTTTGGCAGTCATGTGGGCCTCCAGTATGAAAGGTTATTCTTGCAATATTGAGTCTACTGCAAAAACATCCTTCTTTACCGCGAAGAAGCGAAGGGCGCGAAGGAATTTTATTGACCGCGAAGAGAAACGACGAAATCTCGGAAAGGTTCTTAAATTCTTGAACTTCTTCTTGCCGAGTAGGTGCTGCGCAAAAATCTTCGCGGTCTTCGTCCCTTCGCGGTGAGAAAAACCTTTTTGCAGTGCAGTCAATATTCTATACCATTTTTGACATGCGCGGGGGCAGATCGTCGCGCAACCTCATTGAAAGGTTAATCCTCGCTTTCGGCCTTCCAGGCCGTGGCCTTGTCGAGAACCGCCTTCTCTTCAGCCGAAAGGCTGATCGCCAACGCGCCGAGGTTATCTTTCAATTGATCGAGCGAATTTGCGCCGATGATCGGGCTGGTGATGAGCGGGTCGGCCAAGAGCCAGGCGAGGGCGACCTGTGAGAGCGTCGCGCCCTTTTCTTTCGCCATGTCATCCATGCGCTCGAGCAAATCCCAATTGCGCTCGTTGAAATAGCGCTTTACACCGCCCAGGCGGGCGCTGTGCACCTGACGATTGCGCCGGTACTTGCCCGTCAAAAAGCCGCCTGCCAATGGGCTGTAAGGGATG
>JBDRTP010000189.1:0-4810 GCA_043823965.1 Chloroflexota bacterium | reverse complement strand
CGCGCCCCATGCCCGGCATTGTGCTGCTGCGCGCGGCGCTCAGGATCGGTGCTCCAGCCGGTGTAGTAAGTCCCGTCGGCGCATTCGAGGATGTAGCAAAAGAAGGGCATGATAGGTCAGTACAACGGACGCAGCCGGGATAGATTTTCCGCCGAAGGCCTACCGAATAGGTGCTGCGCACTCGGCGCCCATCTGATTCATCGGCTTTTCTTCTTTTTTTCAGACCTGACCCCCGTGATCAACTGTTTTAGCAAATTGCCTGACTTGGGCAGCTCAGTTCCGCGGTATTCAACTGCATGCCAATCGCCGGCGCTGCGCTCTTTCCACCATTTCAATTGTCCTTCAACTGCGCCTTCCAGACGGCTTTTCAGGTCATCGCTCTTCTCTTGGGCGATGTCAGCGCGCAAGATCGTCAAATTGGAGATCATGTCGTCGAGCACGCGGAGGATGTTCTCGCGGTTGTGCAGGGCAGCCTCCCGCAGCGCGGCGCTTCCATCCTGAAAGATGGTCTGGTCTGTCGCGCTGGCAAATGGACGTCCGGTTACCTTCCGAATGTCCGGCCAGCCCGGTTGCCCGGTGATGGTATTGATCAGGGCGGTCGCGCTCAATTGCGGCAGGATGTGAGCCGAGGCCATCATGCCATCCGCCTCAGCCAGGTCAACGAAGAAGGGCGTGGCGCCCAGTAATGTTGTCAGGTCAGTCGCTAATTTGACTGCCTCGCCCGGCGTCCCAGGCGGTGCGGCGATGGCCATCACGCCCTTCTTGAAGAGATCGGCACGGGCGGCCTCGATCCCCTGGGCCTGCTCGTGGATGTACTGCGGGTTGAATGCCGGGGTAAGCCCGACATAATGCCGTTTCTCCGGGAGCAATTCCTTGACCCAGGCGGCCACGGCGACCTTCGCTGGCGCGGTGTCCACGATTACCGCATCCGCTTTCACATCCTGAGCGATGATCTTGAGTGTCGCGTGGATTTGGTCCAGGGGAAGGGCCAGGAAGATGATATTGGCTTCAGCCACAGCCGCTGGCAGATTGTAATGGAGCTTGTCAATGGCGCCCATTTTATGCGCCTTTTGGGCCACACCGGGTTGGATGTCGTGACCGAGGCGCGTCACCTGGTCGGTGTGCGCGGCCAACGCCAGCCCCACCGAAGTTCCAACCTGTCCCAGGCCAATGATGGTAATTTGAACAGTCATGATTTCCTCACTTCGAACGTAACCACCAAGACACAAAGACACGAGAAACATTGTCAAATTTGTGTCTTGGTGACTCCGTGGTCTCTGCTTTCGTCAATCCGATACTGGGCTAATTCTTGTCATCCGCCGCCTGAAGGGCAAGCAGGAGCGGATCGCCGTCGGTGAGGAAGTCCTGGTGACGGCGGATCAGGTTGACGGTCAATACGGGCGCTCCCGCCCGGGCGGCCAGCTCCGCGCCCCACCCGGCGTGGCGTTCCGCGACGACGAACGGGCGGCGCAAACCGCGCGGCTCTCCTTTACCCCAGGCAGAGACCTGGCGTGGAAAGAAGCGTTGGCCCAGCACGATTATCGCTCGTTCGATTGGTGAAAGCGGATAGAGGATCTTGCCAACATCATGTAACAAGGCGGCCGTCAGCAAGGCCGGGTGATCCTGGCTTTCGTCCGTGAGCCGCTGCTTGACCGAATAGGCGTGCCACTGCTCCGAAGGCTGCATCTGGAGGAATAGGGCGATCTGGGTCGCAGAAAGATAGGGGCGAATTTGGGCCACATCCAGCGCACGCGTGGGTGTCCGCAGGGCGCGCCAGAACTGGTTTACACGATAGGTCAGGCGGGAGGCTTGAATCATACTCAGGCCTGACAGCTTGGTTAGACCTGTCAGGCCTGAGAATTATAACATGTGATAGAATCGGGAGAGCCGGGGACGCCGACCCCGGCCCTCTTTTGAAAGGAGGAGAAGAGAAATCGCCTTACGCTTCACATCTTACCATTTCAGCCTTTTTGGTGCTTGACGCTAGGCCTACGCTTACCCTACGCTTGTCTGACAATTCTGTAATGGAAAAATAAGCCCGGCACGGAGAAATTATGGCCTCTTTGGCAATTGAAACGAAAAACCTGGGGCGGATTTACAAGATACGCGGCAGCAAAAAAGAAAAACAAATCCGCAAGGAACTGGTCGCCCTGCAGGATGTAAACATACAGATCGAACAGGGTGAACTTTTTGGCCTGCTCGGCCCGAACGGCGCCGGCAAGACCACGCTGATCAAAATCCTGGTCACGCTGCTCGCGCCGACCTTGGGCTGGGCGCGCGTGGCGGAATACGATGTCAGCCGCGAGCCGCAGAAGGTGCGCCCGCGCATCAACATGGTCTCCGGCGGCGAATCTTCGGGCTACGGGCTGCTGACCGTGCGCGAGAACCTGTGGATGTTCGCGCAGTTTTATGGCTTGTCGTCCAAAGAAGCCAACCAGCGCATTAAAGAGTTGCTCGAAATGGTTGGCATGGCCGACCGTATTCACACGAAATCTTCGGACCTCTCGACCGGCCTGCGCCAGAAGATGAACATCGTGCGCGGCTTCCTGACCGACCCCGAAATCCTTTTCCTCGACGAGCCGACCCTCGGCCTGGACGTGGGCGCCTCGCGTGACGTGCGCAAGTTCATCCTCGAATGGCTGAAAGCCGATAAAACCCGCACCTTGTTGCTGACCACGCACTACATGGTCGAAGCGGACGAGTTGTGCGACCGCGTCGCCATCATCAACAAGGGCCGCGTGCTGGCCTGCGATACGCCCTCGGCGCTCAAGCAGCGGCTGCAACGCGACGCGCTCTTCGAGATCGAAACCAGTCCGCTGAACGGGCTGACTGCTCCAGCCTTGGAGGCCCTGCCCGAGGTCAAGACCGCCACACTGACCGAGATCGAAGGCGGCGCACGTCTGAACCTGGTGCTGGTTTCAGAAGCCGCGCTGGCGGGTGTCATCAACATCCTGACGCAGAAGAATGTCAAGGTGATGCGCCTGAGCAAGCACGAGCCGACGCTGGAAGATGTGTTTGTGGAATTGGTCGGGCGCAGCATGGCGGAGGAAGAGCAAAGTGTGCAGTGATCAGTCATCAGTGACCAGTGAACAGTCACCAGTCACCGGTCGCCCGTCACCCAAAGTGACCGGCTGGCGGCTGTTCCTGAAAACCATCATCGCGCGCGCCTATCCGCGTGTCATCGGGCAGCAGCGGGATACCTCGTGGATGCTGTTCGACATGCTGATGCCGATGGGCGGAGTCATTGCTTACGTGCTGGTCTACCGCGCCATCGGCGCGCCGGAGGAATACGTCGGCTTCGTGGTGATGGGCGGGGCGATGACTGCCTTTTGGATGAACATCCTGTGGAGCATGTCCAGCCAGTTGTACTGGGAAAAAGAGACCGGCAACCTGGCGCTGTACATCATGGCGCCCAACTCGATGATGGCCGTCCTGCTTGGCATGGCGCTGGGCGGGATGCTCGCCACCACCCTGCGCGCCCTGGTCGTGACGATACTCGGCTCGTTGATGTTCCACGTCCAGTACGAGGTGGTCAGTTTTTTGCAGTTGTTCACCGTCTTTCTGCTGGCGATGATTGCCCTGTACGGGATGGGCATGATGCTGGCCTCGCTGTTCCTTCTGCTCGGACGCGAAGCCTGGCACATGGCGAACCTGGCGCAGGAACCCATTTACCTGGTTTCCGGCTTTTACTTCCCGATCAAATCCTTCCCGTTCTGGGTGGCAGCCGCCGCCTCGATCATCCCGCTGACTCTGGGCATGGACGCCATGCGGCAGTTGGTTTTCCCCTCCGGCGTCAGCCTCGGCTTCCTGACCGTGAGCACCGAAATTGGAATCCTGCTGGTACTATCGGCGGTATTCATCGTCGCGGCAAAATTGCTGCTGGCATATATGGAGAAACTGGCGATCCGCGAGGGAAGGCTGACGGAGAGTAGAAGGTAGTTTGGTAGTTCCATAGTTTGATAGTCTCATAGTCTCATGGTCAGGTAAAATGGAAAGTAAAGTGGTGAAGCATGGCTGTCGCAGCGCATAACTCGCAACCCGCAACTCCTAATTCGCAATTTATGATTCGCATCTCTGAATCCTGGCGTTCGTTCCGCATGGCGACCTGGTTAGGCTGGCAGATTGAGTCGAACTGGACTGACCCATTTCTCTTTGCGGTCTATTCGATCGTCAAACCGCTGGCGGGTGCATCCATTCTGGTGGTGATGTACGGCATCATCACGCACGGCAACTTCACCAATCCGATGTTCCCTTATATCTATCTGGGCAACGCCTTTTACATCTACGTCGGGGCGGTGATGACCGGCGTCTCGTGGGCGGTGGTGGACGACCGCGAGCATTACAAGACGCTCAAATACATGTACATTGCTCCCATCCGCATTCCGCTCTATCTGCTCGGACGAGGGGTGGCGCGCTTCATCTCCGGCTCGATTGCCGTGTTTATCACGATTACGGCAGGCGTGCTGTTCCTGCACGTCTCGCTCGATCCGCTGCAGGCGGACTGGCCGTTATTCTTCCTGACGCTCTTTCTGGGCGTGATCATGCTGGCGTTGATGGGACTGCTGCTGGCAGGCGTGACCCTGCTCATCGTCCGGCACGAAGGCTTCATCGGCGAGGCGACCGCCGGGGCGCTGTACATCTTCAGCGGCGCGGTCTTCCCGCTGGATGTCCTTCCGGCCTGGCTGCGACCGGTCGGCTTTGCCATGCCGACGACTTACTGGCTGGAACTTTTACGCCGTTCACTGGTGGGCGGGGTGGCGCAGGCCTTCCCGACCCTGTCCGCTTTCAGCAACCTGCAGCTGCTCGGCAC
>JBDRTP010000188.1:0-2434 GCA_043823965.1 Chloroflexota bacterium | reverse complement strand
CAGACTTGAAAAAGGAGGCAAGCGCATAGCTGCCTCAACAAGTGGCAACTTTCCCTCGCCAATATTGTAGCATAAGTGAAGGTGCCCATCCTTGATATGTCAGCCATTTTCGGTTACATTGTCTCAACTTTACTTTTTTCTTGCGGAGTTGACGAACATGGGAACTGAGCTTTTGACGGAGAAGTACGCAGACGCTTTGGAGGGTGTTCTGCACTGCTACGACCGGGTCGTTTTGACAGGCAGCTTACAGCTCTTGTGTTATGCCCAGGGTATGAGCGGGTATCTGTATGCTCAAGGCATTCGCATTTTTGACTATGCCCAGTTCGCACAACCTCTGCATGAACAGATGTGTGCGCATGCAAAAGCGGTAGCCCAGGCCAATGGCTTGGAGATCGAGTACATTCGCAAGAAGAACTTTCGCAAAGAAGATCGGATCCGAGACATTCTCAAGCAGCGCGGTGGACAGCCTGGGTTGGTTCACATTTTTTCGGCTCTGGAACCCTGTCCTTCTTACCGGCCCTGGCATAACAAGAGCACCGGCAAGACCTATTTGATGCGTGACAGCGGCAAATGCCTGCACTACTACTTCTATTTCATCCATGAACAACTCGGTCTGTGCTATCTACGTGTGCCGACCTGGTGCCCCTTCCGACTGCAATTTTACTTCAACGGACATGCCTGGTTGGCCAGCCAACTGAAGCAGAAAGGAATAGCCTTTGACCTGCTCGATAATGCCTTTGCGCATATTGCCGACTACACGATCGCCAATCAACTGGCGCAACAACTGGACACACAACAACTGCATGTCTGGCTCGAAGAACTGACCATGCAATACTGCCCGCTGGCTCAGACCCTGAACCTGAGCTACCATTGGAGCATCTGGCAGGCGGAATATGCCACCGATCTGGTTTTTCGCAGCCAGGCCGCCCTGCAAGCCTTCTACCCTCTTCTCCTGGAAACCCTGATCACGGCCGTCAAACCGGCCGGCGCGTTCCACTACCGGTGAAACCTCGACAATCTCCCGCGCCATCTGGCCATACAGCGAATTGCGCTCGATGTACACGATGGCCGTGACCGCCTCGGCGAAACCCTGGGCAATCTGCACCTCGGACATGCGCTGCACGTCCGGGTGCGCCTGCACCACCTGTGCGCAGCACCCTTCGATGAACTCAGGGCAGCGCCTACTCGGCAAGAAGCGCGGCCAGACGTGTTCGGTGGTGAAAGCCGAGTGTCCGTGACCGGTTGCGGCGGCGCGGATCAATTCCCATGCCTCTGAACCGCGCGCCTCGCCCACCACCACGCCATGCGGACGGGAACGCAGGGCGGCGCGGATCAAGTCGTACATCTGCACCGGCGGCGGCCCGCCGCGTACCTCCGAGCGGGTGACGGTGTAGAGGATATTGCCCGTATCGGCGCGCGGGTCGCCGTTCCAGCCATTCAGGACAATCTCGTTGCTGTCCTCGATGATAAACAACCGGATCGCGCCACGCGGGAAGAAGTCCAACATTTCCTGCCGAGTAGGCGTTGCCCTGAGCTTGTCGAAGGGTGCTGCGCACAAGATGCGCTGGCCGACAAAGGTCTTGCCAGAGCCGGTCGCGCCGGCGATAACCAGCGTCCCGCCGCGTACCATCACCGCCAGCAGATAATTGGCAGCTTCGGGCGTCAGGACACCATTGCCACGCGGGAAATCGCGAACGCCAAACGCCGGACGCGGCACAGGCGGCAGGCGGTTTTGACACAGCAGCGCCAGGCTGCCTTTTTCAAGATCGTGCGCCGTGCGGTAGTTGCTGATGCGCAGTGTAATCACATCGCCGTATGGCGAAGCCGGCGACATGATGTAGTTGATGCGCACACCCTTGCGCTTTACGCCCTCCGGCGTGGGGGTCATCACTTGCAGCATGGCGTCCGCAATTGGATAATCGGGCGTGGGGGCGCGCTGACCGGCGCGGTCAATCATCACCCGCAGGGCGTCCCCGGTACTCTCAGGCGCCTCGCCCCAATGCTGCCAGCCTACTGCTGTTGTGTAGACGTAGATTTGGCGCAAATTGATGGCAATATCTTCGATGTCCGGACGGGCAATCAGTTCCAGCAGCGGCCCCATGCCGGAGAGTTCACCAATCAGCCGCAAGAGATATTCTTCGGGCAGGCGCACGCCCGCGCCTTCGGCGGCGCGGGTGCGCACTTCTTCAAAGACTTGCCGCGCAAGAGCTTCGAGTTCGGCGGAGTTGAGAGCGCGTTGGCGCGCTTCCACGGCCTTGCGCGCCCGACCTTCTTCGGCCAGCACATCCCACCAATGCTTTAGTTCACCCGTCTTATTTTCAACCGACGGCAGCAGAGATCTTCCAGCAATATCGAACGCTTCTTCCATTTTTGCCTCAGCGCCCCTGGGTTGAGTTTATCGAAACCCGAACATGCCGCGCTTTTTACCACGCTG
>JBDRTP010000187.1:0-5182 GCA_043823965.1 Chloroflexota bacterium | reverse complement strand
GTGAGCGGCGGCCGGAGGTACTGCGCCATCGGCACGTCGTCAAAGCCGATCACGGCCACATCGCGCCCCACCTCCAGGCCGCGGTCTTGAATGGCGTTCATGGCCCCGATCGCCATCAGGTCGCTGAGCGCTACGATAGCCGTCGGGCAGCGGCTGGTGGGCAGGTCAAGCAGTCCGGCGGCCGCGCTCTGGCCGAAAGCCGCGCTGTGCTGGCCGCGCGTGATCCAGACCGGGTCAATGGGAAGGTCGGCAGCGACCATTGCCTCGTGGTAGCCCTGCAGCCGCAACGTGCCGGTGTGCGAGTCTTCCGGCCAGGCAATGGCGGCGATGCGGCGATGGCCGAGGCTGAGCAGGTGCTCCGTCGCGGCGCGCAAGCCGGCCGTTCCATCAACGTCAATGTAGGGGAAGTCCCAGTCCTCGTTGGCGCGCCCAAAGGCGATGAAGGGAAACTGAATCTTCTGCAGGTAAGCGATGCGTTGATCGTCCACGTTGGTGCTGGAGAGGATGAAGCCATCCACGCGATTGGTGTCCACCATTTCCTGGTAGGCTTCCACTTGGGCGTGATCGGGAGGACAGGGGAAAGGGAGAATGTGATAGCCGACGTGGCCGGCAGCCTCGACCATGCTCTGCAGGAATTTGTCGAGGATGGAGTTGAATTGATCGGCGGGGACGGGACGCCAGGAGTAGCCAATCATGCGGCTCTGGCTGGTGCGCAGGTTGCGGGCGGTGAGGTTGGGGCGATATCCCAGCTCGCGAATCGCCTGTCGGATGCGGGCCTCGGTCTCGGGCGAAACCTGGGCCTTGCCGTTGATGACCTTGGAGACGGTCTCGGGCCTGACACCGGCCTTGGCGGCCACATGCTTGAGCGTGATTTGTCTGGACATAGAGAAATTTAGGCAATCGTTTGCGCCAACGTTTGCCTAATGATAAGGGAAAATACGATAAAAGTCAAGATCTACCAGTGTGACACCTTGGCGTTGAAGCTTGGAGAGAGTATCAGCGATTTACTTTACTGCATCAACTGGGAGTATAAATCAGCGTAGGCACGCGCCGAACGCTGCCACGAGAAATCTTGTTCCATGCCATTGCGTTGAAGCTTTTGCCACTTCGCCCTTTGGGGATATACGGCCAGCGCGCCGCGTATCGCATCAGCCAGAGCCTCGGCGGATGCCTCCTCGAACAAGAAGCCTGTCTGCCCATCCTCGACTGTATCTTTCAATCCACCTGTCGCCCGCACGAGCGGCACGCAGCCATAACGCATGGCGATCATCTGCGCCAGGCCGCAGGGTTCGTAGCGCGAAGGCATCAGGAAGATATCTGCACCGCCATAGATCAGCCGTCCCAATGGGGCATCATAGGCAATAACGGCGCGGAGGCGGCTGGGGAAATCGGCCTCCAGTCTTCGTGCACCGTCTTCCAGCGAAGCGTCGCCTTTGCCCAAGATAACCACATGCCAGGATAGATCCACGACTTGGCGCAAGGCATCCAAAACGATGTCAACGCCCTTCTGCGGATCAATGCGTCCGACCATCGCCAACAGCGGAACGTCAGGATCACTTTGCAGGCCAAGACGCTCCTGCAAAGCAGCTTTGTTCGCCGGGCGGGAGTGGAGGCTTGGGGCGTCGAAATTGGCAGCCAGCGCGGGATCAGTCAGCGGGTCCCAGGAGACCGTATCCAGGCCGTTCAGGATGCCTGAGAAGGCGGTCTGGCGGCTTTGCAGGAAATTTTGCAGCCCACAGCCAAATTTCGGCGTGAGGATTTCCTGTGCATAGGTCGGCGAGACCGCGACGAGTGCATCCGCGGCCCATAATCCCAATGGCAGCGGCTGCGTGTGCGCCCAGCGAGGCAGTGTTTTGTCAGCCAGCGGACTCAAGCCATAGGCGGCGAGCTGCTCCGACCCGTCACCGCCCATGTAGGGCAGGTTGTGGAGGGTCAGCACTGACTTCATACCAGCCAAGAAAGGATCGCTCTGCCGGGCGCGCAAGGCGTAGAGCGCCAGGGCGGTGTGCCAGTCGTTGGCGTGGAGAATGTCCGGCCGCCAGCCCAGGTGACGGGTCATTTCCAGCGCGGCCAGGGAGAAGAAGGTGTATTTTTCGCGGTCGAATGCCAGATCGTTCGAATAGACTGCTGTCGCTTCCGTGACCGGCCCGCCGGCGATGAAATAGACCGGCATACCTGCCAGGTTGCCCTCGAAAACCTGAGCCGGTATGTTGATCCTGTCCCGCAAAACGGTGAACTCTACGCCTGGAACTAAGTCGGCTATATTTGCCCGGATAGCCTGATGGAGCGGGATTACCAGGCGCACGTCCAGGCGCGGTTCGCCGGGCAAAGCGCACAAGGCGAGCGGCAGGGAGCCGGCCACGTCTGCCAATCCGCCTATCTTGACGAACGGCTCAGCCTCCGAGGCGAGGAAAAGGATGTTGAGGGAGCGTGGCATGTGTCTATTGTACAACAAAAACCCCCTTGCCCCCTACCCCTCTCCGAATGGGAGATGGGCGATTTGCGATTTACGATTTACGACTGACAATTGACAATTGACGATTTACGATTGCGTCGCTTCCATCGCCAGTGCGAGTGCGCCCAAGATACCCGCACGCTCTCCCAACGCAGGGGGGATAATATATTCGTCAATATTCTTCAGGATTGCAGGTGACTGAAGATAGCCATTGAACAAAGTCTGCACCTCCCGGCGAATGAGCGGGAAAAGGTGGACTTGCTGCATGACACCCCCGCCGAGGATGACCTTCTGAGGCGAGAGAGTATAGATCCAATTTGCCAGACCCAGGGCCAGGTAATGGGCTTCCAGCGCCCAGGCCGGGTGTTCAACAGGCAGCCTCTCTCCCGGCTGACCCCAGCGTTTCTGGATGGCCGGGCCGGAAGCCAGACCCTCCAGGCAGTCTCCGTGAAAAGGACAGATACCGGCGAAGGGATCGGCCTGCCAATCGTGCGGCAGATACAGATGACCCATTTCGGGGTGAAGCAAACCATGCAAGAGATGGCCGTTAGCCATGCCTCCCCCGCCGATGCCAGTGCCGATGGTCAGGTAGACAAAGGTATCCAATCCACGCGCCGCGCCCCAACGCCACTCACCCAGCGCAGCGGCGTTCACATCCGTATCGAATCCGATTGGCAAAGCCAATGCCCGTTGTATCGCGCCGACAAAATTGGTGTTTGACCAACCCGGCTTTGTGGTGGACAGGATATGGCCGCAGGTTGGTGAATTTGGGTGCAGGTCCAGTGGGCCGAAGGAGGCGATCCCAATGGCAGAAAGTTCGCCATGCTCCTTTTGTTGCTGGCGAAAAAAGTCAACTGCCCGTTGAATGGTCTCTTCTGGGGATGTGGTCGGGAAGCGCGTTTCGACGCGGATATCCTCCGCTCCGCTACCGAGGATGCAGACGAATTTGGTGCCGCCAGCTTCGATGCCGCCGAAGATTGGAGGCATTGGTTTTCTCGGAATGCGCTCAAGGAATGGCTGAGTTGGTAAAGTCATAATTAAGTGGACGCGAACCTGCCGCGTTCGTCCATAACCAGACATTGCCGTCTCGGATATATGCCACTCTTAATACTATGGGGAGCGGCGTGGGCGTCGGCGTTTCCGTGAGCGGGATGGGTGTGGGCGTGCCGGGGTCAAAGAGCGGGCCGCTTTCGCAAGCCACGACAAGAAACAACAAAAGGATGGCAATTATTACGAGTTTCTTTTTCATGGGGTCACCCCCTGCCGAAGGCCTACTCGGCGCGAAATGTCACAACTCATATCCACTATTATACAACGAGTATTCAAACTCGGACAAGCCGGAACCGAAAAAGGATTATCCACGAAGGCCACGAAGATCACGAAGTTTTTTTCCAGCCGAAGGCCTGCTCGGCAGAGAGTTGATTAACAGGGAAATCTGCTCTATACTGATGACAAGAAGCAGAACCATTGTAAAGGAATAAGCTGATGAAAGCCATGCTAATGAAGCAGATATCCCGTCTGGAAGAAAATAATTCACCGCTGGAACTCGCGGATCTGCCTGAACCGGTACCCGGCGAGAATGAACTCCTGATTAAAGTCTCCACTTGCGGGGTATGCCACACCGAGTTGGACGAGATCGAAGGACGCATGCCGCCATCCCAACTGCCGATGATCTTGGGACATCAAGTCGTCGGGGTGGTGGCCGCGGCCGGGGGCGCGGCGAGCAGGTTCCGCACAGCGCCTACTCGGTGCGCAGCACCTACCCGGCAGGTCGGAGAGAGAGTCGGGGTCGCCTGGATCCACTCAGCCTGCGGAAAATGCAGACACTGCCTGGAAGGGAACGAAAACCTGTGCGCGCATTTCCAGGCCACTGGCAGAGACGTGAACGGCGGTTACGCCGAATACATGTCGGTCCCGGAAGAATTTTGTTACCCCATTCCGCCTGTCTTTTCGGATGCTGAAGCTGCGCCCTTGTTATGTGCGGGCGCTATCGGCTACCGCTCCCTGAAATTGAGCGGGCTGAAGAACGGAGGAAACCTGGGGCTAACCGGTTTCGGAGCTTCGGCGCATCTTGTTCTAATGTTGGTAAGACACAGCTTTCCAGCTTCGCGCGTGTATGTCTTCTCCCGGAGCGAGGCTGAACGCATCTTTGCCCGTGACTTGGGGGCTGTTTGGGCTGGCGACATAGAAGAAGAATCCCCCGAGAAGTTGTCCAGTATTATTGATACGACGCCCGTCTGGAAGCCGGTCGTGGAGGCGTTGAAAAACTTAGAGCCGGGAGGCAGGCTGGTCGTCAACGCCATCCGCAAGGAAGAGGTGGATAAGGATTATCTTCTGCACCTGGATTACCCAACCCACTTATGGATGGAAAAGGAGATCAAAAGCGTCGCCAACGTGACCCGAAGTGATGTACGTGAATTTCTAGAATTGGCGGCCGGGATACCCATCCGGCCGGAATTTCAGGAGTTTGCCCTGATCGAGGCGAACCGGGCGTTGATCGAACTCAAGACCAGAAAGATACGCGGCGCGAAGGTTTTGAGAATTGCATAAACAAGGAGGACAATGTGAGCGAGAAATCATCCAGCGTATCGTAGACACTTACGGATTCCGAGACAACTAATCCGATTGGACAGGTTTGTGCTGGTTTACAAGCCAGACACCCCCGAGGATGGCCGCGCCCCCAAATAAAGTGGCGATAAACAATTGCTCCCGCAGAACGATGGCAGC
>JBDRTP010000186.1:0-7128 GCA_043823965.1 Chloroflexota bacterium | reverse complement strand
CCAACTGTCCCCAAAGTCATATTCGTAACGAAACTTAATTCCCTCGCGGCCGACAAGTTGATTTAGCCGGTAGCGTCTTTCGTTTTTTGTGCCAAGTTCCCCGGTCTCATCATCTTCCGGGTCGCCATAAATTTGTCCGTTGATGGTGAACATGTGCAGGTGGCTGTCAGTCCAACCCATGACGATTTGCAAAATGGTGTGCAGTTGGCTCAACGTGGTCGTGTCCGCCACCAGGATTCTGCGCCAGATGGGCAGTTTTGACTCACCCAACGTAACCTTGAGTTGGTAGACTGTTTTCGGGGTTGACATGGCTTCTCCTTTTCCTACAAATCGAATATCGCGAGACGGTTGTTCACATTCAGGAAGACAAGCCGCGTCTTTGCCTGGACACTTCGACTCGGCTCAGTGCAAGCCCCGAGCTGGGTCGCGACGGCCTCGGCATAGCGCGCCACCTGACGGTCGTAACCGTTTTGACGGATTGCCGCCAGCGCCTCGGCGTCGGAGCGGACTTCGTCGGTTTTGAAGTCAGCGATGCACCAACCGGAAGGGGTGCGGTAGAGCAGGTCTATCACGCCGCGGCCTTCGGGTAGGAAGTAGGGGACTTCGTGGTGACGCTCGGCGCTGTCCATCTCTGCGTAGAGCGGGTGGACGCGGAAGCGTTCCAACAGGCGGCGGGCATCCTGAATGGTGGCGTGGATTTCGGCAGGGTCGGTCAGACCCGATTCGAGCGCGAAGGGGCGCAGGAAGTCCTCGAATCCATCGCCGGGGAAACGCCAGCGCCGCAACGCCTCGTGGACGAGGTGTCCCACCAACCAGGCGGGGGCGCGGGGACGTTTGGTCGTGGAGACCACGCGCCAGACGCGCTGAGGCGGGTCGTATTCGCAGGCGTGGAATTTTTCGTCGGCAACGGGCAACGCGGCGGGGAGGATGGGTTCGAGCAGGTCGGACCTCACCCCCGGCCCACCTGCCCCCGCATGGGGGTCTCCCAAAGGGAGAGGGGAGTCTGAAGCGGTCCCTGTCGAGGTGGGGTAAAGCGTGGTGGAGAGTCCGGCCAGTTTGATGGGGAACGTCTGCGGCGTGGACATTTCCCCTGAAAGTTGAATTTCATCCAGCCCGGCGACTGCGGCGAGACGATCCAGCCATCCGGCGAGATTGAGAGACTCGTCTTTTTTGAGTTTGACATGCCCACTGATGAGCAGTTTCTCTTCGGCACGCGTGGCGGCGACGTAGAGCAGGCGGCAGTCCTCGGCGTCGTCGCGGTCAGATTCGAGGCGGGTGGCAAGCTGCCAGGCGGTAGGATGGTAATCGTCGTCTTTCAGGTCGAGCAGCAGGCCGAGGTCGGGATGGAGCAAGATTTTGCCCGCGCTGCCGCGATGTTCATAGGCGGCGTCAGCGATGGCGACCAGGGGAAATTCCAGCCCTTTGGCCTTGTGGACGGTCATCAGTTGGACTGTGCCCCCTGAGCCTGTCGAAGGGTCAGCGGGGGCTTCCCCAAAGGGGACGCTGTCGCCCTCGCGCAGACCCACGTCGCGCAGGGTTTGGACATAGGCCAGGAATTCGCGCAGATTGACCAGGCGGCTGCGGTGCGCGTCGGCCAGGAGTTTGTCCACGTTGCGGGTCATACGCGTGCCTTCACTCTCCGAGTACTTCGCGGGGGCGGCGCTGAGGACGGCGCGATAGCCGGTGAGGTCGAGGAAGCGTTTGAGGACGGTGGCGGCAGGGGCGCGGCCAGCGAGGGCGTGCAGTTCGTTGAGGATGCAGTGGGCGCGCTGGTGGGCAGGGTCGGGTGAGGCGGCGAGGGCGGAAAGAAGTGACGAACCGCCAAGACCGCGAAGGTTGCCAAGATTTAAATCCCCTTCGCGTTCACTTCGGCTCTGCTCAGTGCAGGCTTGGCGGGCTTCGCGGTTCGATCGAGCAGGCGCGAGGTTGAAGCGCAGACGGTAGAGGTCGGCGTCGGGCAGGGCAAAGGCGGGGGAGCGCAGCAAACCAGCCAGGGCCAGGTCATCGGTGGGGTCGGCGATGGCGGCCAGGGCGTTGAGCAGGTCGCGGATTTCGGGGCGGTCGTAGAAGCCGCGCCCGGCCACGGTGACAAAGGGAATCCCCGCCTGCTCCAGGGCGGTTTCGTAGGCGGCGTAGGCGGTCGAGGAGCGAAAGAGCAAGGCCATCTCGCCCCAGGCAAAGCCCTCGGTTTCGCGCAGTTGGCGCAAGCGGTGGGCCAGGGCGCTGGCGGCAATCGCACGGCCTTCTTCGGCATCCTGGCCGAGGCCGAGATGGAATTCAATATAAGGCGGCTGGATGTTCTCGCGGACGGGGGCCTGACGGTAGGCGCGCAGGGGAGCGAATGGCACAGCATAGGGGCGGGCGGGGTCGTCCGTTTCGCCGAGGATGGGGGCCAGCAAGGCATTGAGGCCCTCCAGCAATGCTCTGTGGGCGCGGAAGGTCAGGTCGAGGTCGAGGGAGATGCCGCCGGAGGTCTGCACATCGGTCTGAACCTGGCGAAAGACGGTCACGTCGGCGTTGCGGAATTTGTAGATGGATTGTTTCGAGTCACCCACCACGAACAAATCAACCGTCTGAGAAACATTGGACGCGGAAAAACGCGGATGAACGCGGATGTTTTCTTTATCCGCGTTTTCTGCGCTCGCCTGCACTCGTTCTTTGAGTGTCCGCGTCCCATTTTTGGTTTGGGCTGAGAATCCCGTCAGAGCATACACGATCTGTCGCTGGCGCTCGTTGGTGTCCTGGAACTCGTCCACCAGCACGGCGCGCAGTTCAGACTGCCAGCGGGCGCGTACGTCAGGGTGTTCGGAGAGCAGTTGGGCGGTCAATCCCTCCAGGTCGTCGAAGTCGAGGGATTGGCGCTCGTCCTTGCGTCGCTGGTATTCGCGCAAGGTCTGGTCAAAGAGACGGCGCAGGGCGGGCAGGTGCGCGGCGACCTGTTCGTCGAGCGCCCAACGCGATTTCTCGGCGAGGAACTTGAGATGCTCGTCGTAGATGTCTTTCAGGCCGGCCATGTCCTGGCGGACGGATTCCAGGTCAACCGCGTCCCAGGTATCTTTGCGCCCGCCGCGCGTGTCTATGGCTTTGCGCAGGGAGGCGAGACAGCTCAACACAGCGTCCCAGTCTTGGGCGGCGCGGGCCTGCTGGATTTCGTCCCAGCGGGCCAGGACAGACTGGCGGGCAAGTTCGAGTTTGTCATCGGGAGTGGTGGAGCGGCGAGAGGTCAGATCAGACAGGCTGCCAGTCCAGGGCGGGGAGTCGAGGTGAGCGGCAAGGTGGGAAGTAAGGGCGGACGCAAATTCTGTACACGGATTTGACCCCGCAAAACCATCGGGGCAGGCGGGATTACGCGGATGAACACGGATTTCTGTCAGGTTTATTCCGTGAATATCCGTGAAATCTGTATAATCTGTGTACTGAGAATGATCCTCATCAGAGGAGATGTCCAACCGTCGGCTCAACAGGGATTTGAGAATCTCGCGCAGGTCGTTTTCTTTGAACACGCCAAACAGCGCGACGGATCGTTGGTCAGTGGCGGCCCAGGCCAGGGCGGACTCTATCGCTTCGGCTTGCAGGGCGGCGGCGAGACCTTCCTCCAGCACGCTGAAGGCCGGGTCGAGGCCAACCTCGGCTGGATGGGCGCGCAGGATTTCGGAGCACAGGCTGTGGATGGTGCCGATGCGGGCGGAGTCAATCTCTGAAGGATGAAGGATGAATGATGAGGGATGAAATTTGGTAGAATCAGCGGAAACACGCGCTAGAGCATCGCGAATTTTGGAACGCATCTCCCGCGCGGCTTTCTCGGTGAAGGTGATCGCCAGGATCGAGCGCAGCGGGTAACCCTGCTCCAGCAGGTGCAGGTAGCGCCCCACCAGCGAAAGGGTCTTGCCCGAACCCGCCCCGGCGGTGACGGCGATGGCGGGGTTGGGGTCGGTGGCGGCCTGTTCCTGGCGGCCTTTGAAGGAGAATTGGGAGAGGAGGGACATGGGCAGTAATCAGTAATCAGTGATCAGTAAACAGTAATCAGTAACCAGTGATCAGTTACCAGTAGAGCGGTGGCGGTTTCTGGTTTTGGACGCGGGACGAGCGGTCTGTTCCTCAGCAACAGGTTTCCGAAAGTGTTTGGGGTCTACTTTTTCTTTGAACATCTGGGAATGGCGTTTGAGCCGGGCGCCACAGACTTCTTTTTCTCCCAGTCATATACGTCGAAAAATACCCGGCGGCAATCACATTCCTCCTCGTTGCAATACATCTCGATGAGGCCATAGGATCCAACGGGAATTTCCGAATGATTCAAGACATACATCATACGGGTTTCCGCTTCAGCAATTTCGGGAAACCTGGCATGGAAACTCTCACAAGGCATGGTCAATACCCTTTCTTGTATCTCCAACAAAATCCGACCGCCGGGCAGTAACTCGGACAACCCTCAGCGGGCGGTTTGGGCTCAAAGTGACCGGCGCGGATGCGGGTGACATGATTGCCAATATGCGACACAGCCGTATCAAACGCGGCCTGTGCGCCGCCCTCGTACTTTTCCAGTTTGAGGCTGCTGGGTTTGGCCTGTTGGATGTGCCAGTAAAATCCGCCAGAGATCTCGCCCAATCCCAGCGCGTCGCGCGCCGCCAGCGCGTAAATCGGCAATTGCAAGCGACGGCCTTCTTTCAGATGTCCTGCCGAAATCGCCGCCCCGCCCGATTTATAGTCAATCACGCGCAAAGAGCCGTCAGGCGCGGCGTCGAGGCGGTCAATGTAACCGTGCAGGCGCACCTCGCCCGCCTCGGTTTTCAGCACCAGAGACGGCTCGCCCATGCCAAAGCGGGTTTCAAAGTGGCGCGGCGCGTATCCCTGAGAAACCTCCGCCAGAGCCGTGATGGTCTCGCGCAGGCGGCGCTCCAGTTCCTGCTGCTGCAAATCCCACAGCGGCGTCGGGCGAAACCCATACACCTGCGGCGCGGTCGCAAACACGGCGCCGGCCTTCTCCGGCAGAATCTCCAGGCAGTCATCGAGACTGGCGGCAGAGCGGTACACGTCTTCGAGGATTTTGTGCAGCATCGAGCCGAGCATGCGCACATCGTAACCTTCTTCGGGAGGGGTGCGCGGCTTCAGTTCGAGGGCGTGAGCGATGAAAAATTCAAAAGGGCAGGTGCCATAGGATTCCAGGCGGCTGGCGCTCCAACCGTGCGACGGGCCAAAGCGCGCCGACAGGTCTTCGGCCAGTTCGGGCGTTTCCCCCTCGAACGTCCCAGCGGCGCGGCGATTCAAGCGGGCATTCAGCGCCTCCACTCCCCTTTGCATGTGGATGTCGAACTCTTGGACCGCTTCCAGCCATTCGACTTGGGAGGCCGCCTCGGCGGGATCCAGCCCATCTTCGGGTCGCACGCGGACCGTCGGCCTGTTCCCGCTTAGACGGCGAATCTCCTCCCAAAAAGGGGATGCTTCCCAGAGCTGGCCGTCCTCTGTCAGATAGGGGCGGGTGAGCAGCAGTTTCCGGCGGGCGCGGGTGACGGCCTGATAAAAGAACGTCCCCTCGTCGCCGTGCAGACGGGTTTCGAGCGGCAGGCCGTGTTCGCGCAGAGTGGCGCGGTCGCTTTCGCGCAACAGAATGTCCTCGCGTTCCTGGCGCGGGAACTCTCCTTCAGACATTCCCATCAAAACGACGGCTTCAAACGACAATCCGCGCGCATCCAACACAGAGGCGGTCAACACCCCGGCTGAGGGCGCGACCGAGTACGTTGCCGTCTCCACCGCCCCGCGCAGGTCAGCGAAAAAATCGGCATAACTGCGCGAATCCGTTCCCAAAGCGGCCTCGGCCAGCACAAGTCCGCGCAGCACGTCTTTGAAGGTGCGCAGGGCGGCCACGTCACGTTCGGCGGTGGCAGGCGCGGAGCGGGGCGAAAATGGGGGGATGTAAGGGGGGTGAGAGGGGAGCAGGGCTGGGTCGTCTCCCATCAGGTTTTCGATAAAGGCGACGTACTGGCGCACGGTGGCGTGAGTCGGCGGTGTGATGCAGTCAATGAAGGATTCAAAGGCGGACATCACACCCGACCCCTCCCCCATAGGGAGAGGGGAGTCTCCATCTTCTTCTTTGTCAGGGATAACCTGGCGTTTTTCCCACAGGTCAAATGCTTCGCGCCACTGTGACAAGCCACCCGTTACGCGCCCGAAGCGGGAGATTTCGTCCAGCAACGCGGCCTCGGCGGGGGTGATGCCCTGCTCCGACCAGTCAAAATACGGACTGCGCCAGGCATCCAACAACGGGCGGCGCGGCCAGTCTTCGACGGGCAGGGACAAAAGCGAGAGCAGAGCGGCGATGGCGGGATTTTCGTTCAGCGGCTGTCCGCCCACCATGCGCAGCGGAATGCCAAATTCGGCGGCGGTTTCTTCGAGGAAGGGGCGGTATGGCTCCAGGTCGCGCGCCAGCACGGTCACGTCGCTCAGCGCCAGGCTGTCGCGCACGAGACAGGCTTTCACCCAGCGCAAGGCGGCGCGGGCTTCTGTGGCGCGGGTTTGGGCTTCGATAAATTCGATCTCAGCCCCGTCATTGCGAGGAGGGTGTTCTTCCCGACGAAGCAATCCCCGTGTCATTGGTGGAGATTGCTTCGCCCCTCGGTCTCGATACGGCGGAAGAGCGCCGCCTACTCGACCATCGGGGCTCGCAATGACGGATTCGGATTGGGGATTTTCAAACAGGTAATTTTCGACGTGCGCGATAGCGGGCGATAGCAAAGAGACGGAGTCCAGCGGTTTAGATTCAACGCCGAGGCTGGATTGAATGGCAGCCTGGGCGCGGTGAAAACGATGCTGGGCGGGGCGCGGCGGGCGTTGGAGGTCGCCCGTCAGCGTGATGAGAGTCTCGCGGGCGCGGCGGGCCAGCAGCGACAGGACGCTCAGTTGGGTAGGGTTGAACTCGTCGAAGCCGGTGACGACCAACAGGCGGGTATCCGCCCCCAGGGACGGATTTTCTTCCAGCGCAATCGCCGCCAGCCAGCCGCGCCCCTCGTTATCCGCCCAGTTCTCTCTTTGCAGCCAGTCCTGATAGCTGGTGTACACCAGAGCGATCTCTTCCAGCCGGGGGCCGCGTCCCTGCACAGCGGCGGCGAAGTCATTGGGGAATATGCGGGCGCG
>JBDRTP010000185.1:0-2205 GCA_043823965.1 Chloroflexota bacterium | reverse complement strand
GTTGACCGTGCCAGGGGCTTTGAAGAAATCCGCGTAGTTTTCGGCATTTGCGCCCAGGCTGTCCATCGTCTTGAGTTTGGTTTCGTACTGAACCAGTTGGGCTACGTTCCAGAAGGCGATGTCGGGCGGAGTGCCAGCCTGCACTTTGGTGTCCAGCAGCGCCTGGTCACGGGTCGATTCGGGCTTGATCACGATCCCGCAGGCGTCCACTAAGGGCTTGAGAATCTCGTTCAGGCGGGCTTCTTCAGCGCCAGACCACTGATACAACATCGAGATCTCATCACCGGGCTTGGCGCCCATGCACATGGCGGGCAGCGGGGGTTCAGTCGCGGGCGGCTGCGTGGGAGTCGGCGTCGCTTTTGGCGCGCAGGCGACCAGCAACATGCTGATGGCGATCACAAGCCCCAGAATCTTGGTTAACTTGGTAGTCATCTTATCCTCCAGTATAGAATGGTAAACGGGTTGGGTCAATTTCTTACAAAAGCAGACAGAGAATTGTGTGTTGCGACCACCTCCTTTTCAGCAGGATTACAGTCTGTTGTGAAAGATTTCAACTAAGTTTGGACTGTTTTCATCAGGGTGCGTTACGTTTATTGATAACACGTGTTAGTAATCGGGAGCAAAAAACAGACTTTAGCCAGTCGTGGAATTTCCGGCGCTTGATTCGCGAACAACCAGCTCGGATTCCAGGAAGACGCCATTCTGATCCATCTCCTCGCCCTGCACAAGACGCGCCAGCCGTTCACCGGCGGCCCAGCCCAGCCCGTAGGCCGGCAGGCGGATTGTGGTCAGCGGCGGGTCGTAATAACCGGCCAACAGCACGTCATCGAAGCCGACGACGGCCACATCTTGGGGAATGCGCAAACCGGCGAGTTTTATGGCCTGAATCGCGCCCATGGCCACCACGTCGCTGGCGACGAATACGGCGCTGGGGCATGGCGACTGGCCGAGCAGTTCGCTCATTGCGATGAAACCGCTGGCGGGGGTGTAGTTGCCTTCACGCAAAAGGGAATTGTCAGGAGAAAGCCCGGCTTCTACAAGCGCTTGCCGGTAGCCGTCGCGGCGGTGTTGGGCCGAGGTGTATTCCAGCGGGGCATTGGTGATCATGGCAATCCGCTGGTGGCCGAGTTCGATAAGATGATCAACCGCCGCGGCGGCGCCGTCTATAGCGTTGATATCCACAAAGGGGATTTTGCTGCCGGGGAGTTGTCCCATTATCACCACCGGGAAACCGTCGCGGTGCAGGCGGATAATTTCCGTATCGTCCTGGCGGGGGCCGGAAAGAATGATACCGTCCACGTAATTTTCGCGGATCAGGCGGAGGTAGCCGTTGGTGTCTGAAGGATCGAGGGGTTTGAGCAGGACGTGAAATCCCTGCTGGGTGGCGGCGTGTTCGACGCCGAGCAGCACCTGGAGCAGGAATGAGTCAGCAAAGACCTGTTCCGGACTCTGGCGGAGCACCAATCCCAGCGTGGAGGACTTTCCGCTGGCCAGTTTGCGACCGTTCGCATCGGGATGATAATTCAACTGACGGGCGGCATCGAAGACGCGCTGGCGCGTTACCTCGCTGATGTTGACGCCGGGGACGTTATTCAGCACAAACGAGACGGTCGTTCGGGAGACTCCGGCTTTTTTGGCAACATCGTAACTGGTGACACGGCGTACTGGCACTGCGCCTCCTTCAGGGAAGTAACACGTGTTACTAATAGTATATAAAATTTAAAGGTGGTTGTCAAGAGGGAATTCTTAAAATTAGCCGTTTTCCGTACTGGCAATTATCAATCCGATGCCGATTAGCAATCCCCCGAAGATAAACAGCGGTGTGATTTTATCCCCCAGGAAGATCGCGCCCAGAATCGTCCCGACCACCGGCTGGGCGAAGAAGGTGAGCGAGGCGACGCCAGCCGGTAATGTGGCAAAAGCCGTATTCCAGAGATACATTGCCAGCGCGGTGGAGATGACGCCGAGAAATAATATCCCGCCGATGACGCCAGGCGTGATGAGGCCGTAACCCTGCGCGCAGGCCTCCCACGCGCCCAGCGGAACGCTGACCGGCAGGCCGCCCGCAAAGGCAATCAGGCTGGTGGATAAAACGTCCATGCTGCGTGTAGTCAATCTGATCAGCACCGAATATAAAGCCCAGGTCAACGCCGCTGCGACCAGGTAGATGTTGCCCAGGAAAAGGTCGGGTGAGAGTTGGGCAGT
>JBDRTP010000184.1:0-8069 GCA_043823965.1 Chloroflexota bacterium | reverse complement strand
CCGGCGTCACATCGAGTTCTTTTAGCATCATTTTCGATCTCCGATCAGTGCTTGTGGTTTCATTATACTTCATAGGTCAGCAGCTTTCGGCGCGATTCTGGTGCGTAAGTGGGCGCGTTTTCGATTGACAAAAACAGGTTGCAATTCGGTAACACGCAATACCCTTGCCTGCACTGCCTGCCCTGGCGGGCTAGGCCAGGGGGCGGAGCGAAGTGAACGCCAAGAACCCACACGAGGTCGCCAATAAAAGACCTTGGCGGCTCATATTGATCACGTGGCGACTTTGCGTCTAAGTACCACGAAGTGGCATGGCGGTGAACAAGTTTCTCTTATCACCGATAAAGTCTATTATCCACAATCGCTCGCAGCCTCGCTCGCGCCTCCTCCGCCTCACCGGCCCGCGCCAAGGAAAGCAATGTCTCCACATCGGCTTTCCATTGACCCAGGGAAGGCTCGGCGTCATTGCTGACCACGAGGATCTTCTCGTGTTCGGTCGGGACCAGCGCCTCGTCGTCAGAAAAGAGCTCCTCCCGTGCGCAGCACCTACTCGGTAATTTCTCCCCCGGCCGAAGTCCAGTAATGGCGATGTCAATATCAAGACCAACCTGATAACCCGAAAGTTCGATCAGGTCACGGGCCAGGTCCATGATCTTGATCGGCTCACCCATATCCACTCCCTGCGGTCGCGAACACTTCACCCTTCTTCCCCAGTACGGAGGCCTGCACCTTCGGCCAACTGCACCGCCTCCGGGATGGTCACTTCGACAAACGCTCAGTGCAGGCATGAAGAAGCGCTCCATGTTCGCATGGGTGACCGTCACCGGCCCGCCATCCGCGATCTGGGTTTGGAAGAGCGGCACCACTCCTTCGACTGCGCTCCCTGGCCTAGCCCGCCAGGGCAGGCAGGACAGGGCTGCCGCGGCTTCCGAGGACATTGCCAAAGCGCACCGAGACGAACGAACGCCCGCTCTGCTGCGCGGCATCCTGCACGATCCCTTCGCTGATCCTTCGCTGTGCTCCCTGGCCTAGCCCGCCAGGGCAGGCAGGACAAGGCTCAGGACAAGCAACTGGCCTAGCTTGAAGCGGGCGATTTGCAGACACAGCTCGCCGCCGATCGAGCCGCCGTTCTTGCGGCGCGGCAGTCTTCCGTTCAATCGGAGATTGCGTCAGCGGCAAAGAGCGCTGCTTCGCAATGACACCCATTTCAATTTGGCCTCCCACCGCCACCCTGCCCCCGTCGGGTGGTTGCCACCGGCGTAACGCGCGGGTTAGTCGAAGTCAGGCTGGCCTTGTTCTTCTTCAAGCAACAGCCATGTCAAATTCTGCGAGAGGAAAGGAGATGACTCGTTGAATCCGTTCACGTTGCCGGGCGATCTCCTCAAGGCTCTTATAGACCGGTGCGTCGAAATATTCTTCCCCACATTTGTTGCAAACCCAGGCAGGCACGTTTTCGACATAAATTGTCTGTCCTTTATAACGGAACCGTGCTAAGATGCGCCGTTGTTCCATTTCTCCTTCGCAGAATTCACATATATCACCTTTCATGACGTTCTACCTCTCTTCTTCCACATAGGCTGTGATTATCAGTAATGTTCCTGACGCCAGGAAGCGACACACTACATAGGCACGTCTGTAGTCCGTCGTATCGCCAAGTACTTCGTATCGAGCACCACGTGGATCGTGGGTAAACCTTCGCACTATCTTACCTGTGAAGATGACATTCTCTATATCGGTCGCCTCAAGAAAATCATCCGCCATTTCATCATTTGCGTGCGAACTTATGCGGTACTTTTGCTCGCGGACGGCTAACCGCATACGTTGTAACACTTTCATTATACCTGACCTTAGAACACGTTCCACTCTAGGCTATAGAGGCAGCTCGTTGAGTTTGGTCCCCCGCAACCACTTCCCCATTAGCGTAATGCGCGGGTCATCCTCGGCAGTGACTTTTACGCCTCAGCAACTCTCTGGAAGTTCATACCCGGTGCGGTTCGATAATCGCCATCATCTGCCTGGAAAATCCCCATGCCTCAATGAACATCTGCAAGAGGTTGATCGCTTGTGTGCCAGAATAGGGCTTTGTTTTGAGAATTCGCCGCACGTCTGCTTCAGTGACGTTAACCCCCCAATGCGCTAAAACCATGACCACACAGGCAGCCAGACAACTGGCGCTATGTTCTTGTTGGTGATGTGGCAAATGAATGATGGGTTGCTTCGGCACGACGCTCGATTTCCTGCGGTGAAGAAGGGTGAGAATGATCCAACAAAATAGCCCCGCTGTTCATATCTACAGCCAGTTCCGCAATTCTTTCACGACGGTTGAATTCCGGGTAAGCACAAAATACCGGAACCTTCCAGTAGGGTTGTTCTCCAAGCAACAATACAGGTTCACCTGCTGAAAGCATGTTTCCCACCTGGCTCAATAGATAAACATTGGCATTTTGACGGGCGACGAAAGGTGTGATGTTGAATCGAAACGAAACATCCATCCGATAATGCACTTCAGCCTGAGTCGGTATTTCCGGAGCGGTGAGTTCACTCGTCATCTTTGTCATCTGAATATCTCCACACGAACTGCTGTCTCAAAGCGTCAAAACAGCCTGAGAACATTATAACACTTCCTCCCGCCGAGTGCGCCGAGTAGGCCTGCCTGTGCGTGTCCGCACGCAGACAGGCCTTCGCGACCGCGTCGCGTCCCTTTAGGGAAGCACCCTGCCGAGTAGGCGCTGCCCTGAGTTCATCGAAGGGTGCTGCGCATGGGTCGGCAGCCATCCTGCCCCCGTCGGGGGGTTGCCCACTGGCGTAATGCGCGGATTACCCCGTGCAGTGACTTTTGCACCCTGATAACTCTCAGGACGCGCTCGTACATTGTACGGAACTTGAGAATGCAAACTTGTGACACCGCCCCAGTTATATACCGGCTGCCTCCGCGTCAGAGATGACTTCCTTTAGACGATGAATGATAGAAGTTACCGTCTGCACGTCAATGGCAACATGTCGCTCCAAGCGGTTCAAGGGATGTTCGTGCCAGCCGCGCAGACTGTCATAATCAATCCCCCAGATGCGCTGCTCGTTCTTTACCAATGCAAACGCCTCAGCTCCGGTTATCTGGTTGTAATAAAAAGACAGGAATAAGCCTTCTCCAAAATCCGCCCGCCCGCGCACGGTTGGACCCTCTGCCTGGGAGGTAACGCCCTGCACTGCCTCGAGCGCAGATAGACCGCTCAGCAGTTCTGTGACAAACGTAACGACATCCATTACACAGCCAGCGTTATGCTACCATAATGGCGCAATAATGTGACTGCCTGTTCCCACCCCCAATAATCCTGCTCCACATCCCAGGAATAGGCATTCTCTTTGAGCTTGCCATCACGACATTGCTGTGCAAATTCATCGAACGTCATCCCCCATTTGCGCTCATAGCCATTCGTCGTCTCGCGCAGCGCCGCCATCTTCATCGCCACATATTCATTGAAAACCCGCCAGAATGCAGTCTCCAGATCCGACGTTTGGGTCACTTTGGTCAAAAATTCACCGAGTTTTGGTGATACAGCAATCATGATCAGCCTCCTCTCATCAACCACTAAAGACAATTATACACGACACCGATTTCCAACCACATTTCATTTTAGCGCGTTCCAGAGCTGACGCCACTGCAATAACCACTAACACAAAGAATCACAAAGGGAAACCCTTCATTACCTTCCTTTGTGTACCGTCGTGATATTTGTTGAGTTTAGCCTCCGCCGAGCAGGCCTTCGCGACCGCGTCGCGTCCTTTTAGGGAAGCACCCCGTGGGTCGCGAAGCACCCTGCGGGTCGGCAACCACCTTGCCCTCTTTGGGGGTTGCCCACCGGCTTTACTTCCGGATCATCCCGCACCGTAACCTTTTTCCAGCAATAAATCCACTGTCCAGGAACCGATGAAACCGGCGCCACCAGTGACAAGGATTCTTTCCATAGTCAATGAGCTCCCTTACCGGTGATTATCCTATTACTGATCTCCTGAAGCATCTCCCTGCACTCCTCCGCCTTCCCCACCGAGCCAGCTCAGCCCCTGCCCCAGGTAAGTCAGGGCGGTGACTTTTACCCCCTGAAATAACATGACACCTTGTTCACGCGCTCCATCTTGAATGGCCACAACCTTATGGAATTGCTTTCCGGGCGAGCCATTCCTCAACCGTTCGAAGAAATGTGTCGAAGGCGATTGATTCAGAGGCTTGATGGGAATCGGGATTGTCGAAGGGATGAATGTGCCAACCGATCACGCTATTGTCCGCCCCGTAGACGCGAACCCCGGACTCGATGAGGGCAAAAGACATCTTACTGGTCTCGGCATTAAAGAATACGTCTATAAACAGGTCGGAGCGAAGGTCGGCGCGGATTTTAACGAGGACGTTATCCTGGATGGTCACGCCGTACGATTGGACAGCAGAGGACGCTTGGCACACGCGGGTGATGCGAGTGGCAAACGCGACTGCGTCTAGGTCAGCCACTGATAGGTTTCCTCGAGTTTAGCCTGTCGTGTCACCAGCCCCTCCCACTCCAGGTAATCCCTTTCTACCTCGTAAGCATATTGATTCGGCACTTGCTCGGCGTCCCAGCGTGTTTTGAATGACCGAAAATCCATCCCGTACTTGTCTTCATACGCTTGGCGCTGGACGGTAATCTTTTCCAGCCGGTGCTCGATCGTATCTCGCAGCGTCAGCAACAATGCCACATCAAAGCGCGGCTCGCCCGTCAAATCAGCCAACACTTTAAGCGCAACCTTGGGGATCTCTACCGTCATTGTCTACCTCCTCCGGGGAGTATAGCATGAGGATCCGTGTCCGTCAACGAGAGAAATGAGAGAAAGTTATTATCACCCCACCCCCACATTTCCTTTCCCCAATTCACCCAATGCGCTTACCACCGCTGAGATGACGATCTCTACTTGCTATTTCCCTCTCCGTCCGCTGAAGGTCTTCCAGGGTGTCACTCCACCAGAACCTTTCCCCCGGCGACAAACGATAACCATACAGCGCTTGACCAGCCGCCAGCAGGGCCAGAAAGACATCCCGGCCAAAATCCGAGGGGCCGTTCGCGGGGATGTGCCTCAACACTTCCGGCTCCAGAATGTAAATGCCAGCATTCACCCAATGGGAGAAAACCTGCTCCGGGCGAGGGAAAGCAATGCCTCCGCATCGGCTTTCCATTGACCAAGAGAAGGCTCAGCGTCATTGCTGACCACGAGAATTTTCTCGTGCCCGGTCGGGGCCAGCGCCTCGTCGTCAGAAAAGAGTTCCTCCCGTGCGCAGCACCCTTCGATGAACTCAGGGCAGCACCTACTCGGTAATTTCTCCCCCGGCCGAAGTCCCGTAATGGCGATGTCAATATCACGACCGACCTGATAACCCGAAAGTTCGATCAGGTCACGCGCCAGGCGTCGTCGTGAGCGCAGCCGAACGATCCATGATCTTGACCGGCTCACCCATATCCACTCCCTGCGGTCGCGAACACCTCACCCTTTTTCCCCAAGACGGAAGCCTGCACCTTCGGCCAGTTGCAACGCCTCCGATTGGTGAACCGTCCTTTTGCTAAAGCCTTTTTTCTGCTTCAGCAGCATCCCGCAAGAACATCTGCACTGTTTCTTTGGTATATGGATGAATGAGCATACCCTCCAGGAGCGCTGGCATGACGGTGACGATATGCGCGCCTGCTTCCAGCCAGGGCAGCCAAAAAACATTGCTGAGCGCTCATCATCGCAGTAACATTGACGCGCACATCATGCTTCGTCTCGAGATCGTGGATAATTTCCAGATTTTCCAGCTCCCCCTCAGGGCCATGGATCGTCACCTTAACGATAATATTATCTGCCCATCCTGCAAAAGTCTGGGCTTGCTGAATAACCTTGCTTCGTTCAGTCGTTGTCACTTCCACAGACAGCGGCAGGGGCGCGATCAACTTGGCGATTTCTTTCGAAAGGGACTCGATACCCTTCAGCCCGCCTGTCACACCATCCTTGAGCAAAATGGTGGGGTTCGTGGTCACTCCACGGATAATCCCCATGCGGTGGAAGCGCTCGACCTCTCTAATATTTCCAGTATCAAGAAAGATAGGCATGATTTATTTCTCTCCTTGTTCTTTTACGGACTCCCATTTCATTTCGGAAGCCCTGAGCTTTGGATGGGATACCAATAAATGCCATACCAGGGCCTGGAACGCCTCGGTGTGGGCAGTAATGGTGGTTTGATTCACCGTAGGAACGATCACACAGGCATCCGCCACCCGGGCAGTATAACCGCCGTCCCTGCCAACGACGCCACAGATCTTCGCGCCGACCTGCTGGGCATGTTTCAAGGCCAGGACGATATTTGGGCTGATGTTCTTTTCCGCATCCCCGCCCCCCACCGAAAAGACGAATACCATATCCCCTGCTCTCAGGCGGGACACTTTCAGCCAGTTGACAAAGGTGGTATCCCAGCCGTCATCGTTGACCCGCGCGGTGAGTTCAGATACGTTATCACCCGGCGTATAGGCTTCGATGCCGGCGATCTTGCGAAAATCACAGACAGCATGGGAGGCATGACCAGCCCCGCCGCCCGCGCCGATCAAGAATAACCGCCCTTCTCTTTTTCGGAGATCATCCAGAAGCAAAACCATTCGCTCGATCGCATCACCGTCGAGTTGGCGAAGTATCTGGATGGCCTCTTCGATGTATTGCGTTGTATAAGTCATCCTCACATTCCTTCTCGGATCAGATTCACTGCCTCGTCCAGGCTGGCGACGATATAGTTCGGGTTAGCATTATGCTCGGACAAAGCCTCGTAAAGATATGGTTTTCGGCTGCTAATCAGGATGGTTTGCGTGCCCGCGGCCTGTCCTGCTAAGACATCCGTGATGCCATCCCCGATAAAATATGAGCCTCTTAAATCAATCCCCCATTCCTGAGCAGCTTGAAACAAAAGCCCGGGCTTAGGCTTACGGCAATCACAGACAGATCTATATTTGGGCACCATAGCCTCTGGATGGTGCAGACAATAATACACCGCATCCAACCTGGCTCCTTCAGAAGCCAGCTCTCGATGCATTTTATCAGTTGTAGCCTTGAGCAGTTTTTCGGTAAACTTGCCTTTGGCAACGCCAGGTTGGTTGGAGATCACAATGGTTAATAACCCCATCTCGTTGATCTGACGAACACCCCGACTTACCCCCGGTAACAAGAAGAATTCATCCGGATTATTGGGTGAATCGATAAGCCCAAAATCCGGCTGATAAACCATTCGATTGATGACCCCGTCACGATCCAGGAAAACGGCTTTACGACCGCCGACCGCCGACGAACGACCGCTAATCGCTGACTGCCGACCGTTGACCGTTGACCGCTGCTCGTCATTAGCCATCTTTGAGCGCCGCACGAAAGGCTTGAAGTTTGGCAAATAGTTTCTCACTAAAAGTATAAGCCTCACGGAATAAAGCGGCATCTAAATAGGCGCGCCGCTCGCTCAAGTGAAGACAGGCAACAGTCTCGATGAGAGAACGGATCGCCATTCCCAGGAAGCGTCTCTGTTCGGCATTGCTTTGGCTCGTCGAGCCCTCGGCGATATTCAAGCAAATAGAAGTGGCCGCCCGGACGATCTGTGACTTCAAGTTGTATTCTTCGCCTTTCGGCAATTGCGCAGCAACCCTATAGATCAGGTCTACGTACTCGACCGCCAGGCGCCAGACTTCCAGCTTTTCAAATTTATAGGCCACGGCTCACTCCGTTCGCGACAGCAGACAGAAGACCGCTGACCGCGGCGGTCTGCCTGCCGTCGTCTGTCAGCGGTCCGCCGTCGTCCATTAGAAATTCACCAACACCTTAGCCCCCTCGAAATCGAAATCATACGGCATCTCGCGCAAACCCTCGGCTGCCATCGCCTTCCGCAAGCGCGCCTTGTGGCTATTTGGGCAGTAAAACATAAAAAATCCCCCTCCACCCGCCCCCAAGATCTTGCCGCCCAGCGCGCCAATTTCCCTGGCCAAATAGTACCAGCGGTCAATGTCGCCGTCGCTGATCTTATCCGAACGCCGCTTCTTGTTTTGCCAGTG
>JBDRTP010000183.1:0-16663 GCA_043823965.1 Chloroflexota bacterium | reverse complement strand
TTTATGTTAGTATGCACCATTAATCGCGATTATGCAAGGATAATTTGGTTAGTTATCAAAAAAGATAGGTAACGGTGCAACTGGTTCATCGCTCCACAGGTGAGCTTTCAAGACGCATTTCCGGGCTTCAGCCTGCCGCGGCGGGTCATTGGCGTGGATGGTGAAGAGCGGCTGACCCTGCTCGACAAAGCTGCCAACTTTATGATGGACGACAATGCCGACGGCATGCTCAACCGGGTCGCCCTTTTTTATCCGACCCGCGCCGAGCGCCAGCGAGGCCTCGCCCACGATGCGTGCGTGGACTTGAGCCAGGTATCCGCTGCGAGGCGCGTTCACCACCTCGACAAACCTGGCACGCGGCAGGCGGTCAGGATCGTCCACGTAGGTC
Source organism: Chloroflexota bacterium (assembly GCA_043823965.1). Classification (GTDB taxonomy): domain Bacteria; phylum Chloroflexota; class Anaerolineae; order Anaerolineales; family Villigracilaceae; genus CG2-30-58-95. The sequence goes on along the minus strand of JBDRTP010000183.1, from coordinate 16,275 downwards.
ACATCCCCGCCTTGGGCGGAGACCAGGGCGCGGAATTTTTGGTACGCAGGCCCATCGTCCAGGGCGCGTTCCGCCAAGGCACGGCCTGAAGCGAGGTCTGGGGCAATGCCTCCCAACGTCAACATGTGCGCCGAAACGGTCAGGCAATGTTCGCGGAAATCCTGTGGGCCGCCTCCGTGGAGGGTCTCGATCGCTTCCTGGACTTCCAGGGCATTACCGACCGCACAACCGAGCGGCTGGTTCATGTCCGAGAGCAGAGCCACGACCCGGCGTCCGGCCAGTTCGCCAATGGAAACCATCAGCTTTGCCAGCTCACGGGACTCATCCATGGTTTGCATGAACGCGCCCAATCCGGTCTTGACATCCAGCAGGATGGCTTGCGCCCCGGCGGCGATTTTTTTACTCATCACCGACGAAGCAATCAGTGGGATGGACTGCACCGTACCGGTCACGTCGCGCAGGGCATAGAGTTTGCCGTCGGCGGGGGCTAGATCGAGGCTCTGGCCAGTCAGGACGATGCCGGTCTCTTTCAGTTGGCGTTTGAATTCCTCAGTGGTCAGATCGCAGCGGTATCCAGGGATGGATTCCATCTTGTCGAGCGTCCCACCGCTGAAACCCAGCCCGCGGCCAGACATCTTGCCCACCGGCAGGTCGCACGCAGCGACAACCGGCAAAACGACCAGTGAGGTCTTATCGCCAACGCCGCCAGTGGAATGCTTGTCCACAACGATTTTGACCACGTCAGAAAGATCCATTACTTCGCCGGAGTGAGCCATGGCGAGGGTCAAATCGGTGGTCTCACGCGGGGTCATCCCGTTGAGCAGAACCGCCATCGCCCAGGCTGAAACCTGGTAATCAGCGATCTCGCCGCGCGTAAAACCCTGGACGAAGAATTCGATCTCTTCGCGGCTGAGTTCCTGTTTATCGCGTTTTTTGACGATGATATCTACGGCGCGCATAGGATTATCTCCAAACGTTTTGCCTTGACCTTATTTTATCCTATTTTTCGGTTGTCGGACAATTTGCGAGTCAGCGAGTCAGCGAGTCAGCGAGTCAGCGAGTCAACGAGTCAACGAGTCAACGAGTCAACGAGTCAACGAGTCAACGAGTCAACGAGTCAACGAGTCAACGAGTCAACGAGTCAGCGAGTCAACGAGTCAACGAGTCAACGAGTCAGCGATTCAGCGAGTCAAGATAGCGGAATTACTTTAGACCCATCCGGCGTATCCAGTACCTGCCAGCCAAGGTTGGCGATTTGTTGACGCAAGTTATCGGCAGCCGCCCAATCTTTGCGTAAGCGCGCTTGCTGGCGTGCTTCTGCCAGGCGCTGTACCTCGGCAGGAATTTCCCCATTCTCCTGGCCGGATGAGGTTGCATCCATAATGATTTTCCATACTGAAGCCGGGATGTCTTCTTCAGGAGAAGCTGGCGCATGGAATTCCCCCAATTCAGCTAAAGGGAAACTGGCGTTTGCAGGGTAGATTTTGGGATTGCATTCACGTAACAACGTTACGGAGTTGACTCCGCTGACGCGGCATTGGCTAAGTGCAAAATCAAAGATCAGGCCGGTATGCTCGTCCACGCCGAGGGTGGTGTGACCGGACGGGAGCAAGGCGCACCACTCGTCGAAGCGTTCCATGCCAAAGAAACAGCGGCTCGTATCCACCTCTGCTCCGCCATCGGTGTTGTTCCAATGCGGGATGAAGGACAGCGAAAGGCCAAAATCCGCGAACAGGTCCAGACCGGGGAGGGTGTGAACATCCTCGCCAACTTTATATATTTCATACACGGGCAAGGTCCAGGCGCCGACCGCGATGGTCGCCGCGCTGGCGAAGACCAGGGCTGCGCCCATACGATGGCGGGCACGCAGGATATCCCAGGCCAGCGAGCCGCGCAACTGGCGCACCGCATAGGTCGGCGAGCCAGGGCCCATAAATATTAGATTGGCGCAGAGAAGAGGCGTCAAAAGATTGATGTCATCTGGGCTGAAGGGGGTGCCACGCTTGCGGGCTGGCAGGAGATCCAGACGCGGGTTGTAGTTCTGCAAACGTGTCGCCAGGAATTCAGCCACACGCCCGGCGACCTGGGAGGAGTTAAGCTCAAACCCGGCCGGAGTCTCCAAGATGACGATCCGCAAAGGAGAGGGCAAGTTCTGAGCAAGAGATTCAAAGATCCGCCCGCCTGAGAGAGAGGTCTCACCGGAGCCGAGCAGGGCAATTGGGCCGAGGAGGGATGAGGAAGGCATAGCGAATCAGCGAGTCAGCGAGTCAGCGAATCAGCGAGTCAATGGATCAGTGAGTCAACGGATCAGCGGGGGGGTTGATCCAATAATTCCCAGACTTTTTGCCATACGGTATCGAACATTTCTGCTGTCAGGCGTCCGGTCTGTGTATTTTGGCGGCTGGGATGGTAAGAGGCCAATAACCAGTGTTCAGTATTCAGTGGGTCAGTGTTCGGCGAGGAGGTTTTCAGTGGATATAGAGCGCCATGAAAGAAAGTAGCGGATGATCCGCTTCCGGTTTTTAGAGGTTGGAAAATGCGGAGTATGGAGTCGAAGGCAACGCGCCCCAGCGCGACGATCACCTGTGGTCGGAGCAATTCCAATTCGCGCACGAGATACGGCTGGCAATTTGCCATTTCTTGCAGCAACGGTTTGTTACCCGGCGGGGCGCAGCGACAAACAGCCGTAATGTACAGATCTTTCAAGGCCAGCCCATCGTCGCGGTTGCTAGCTTCAGGTTGATTTGCGAATCCGGCGCGAAAAAGCGCCGCATAAAGGAACTCGCCGGAGGCGTCGCCGGTAAACATGCGTCCTGTCCGGTTCGAACCGTGCGCGCCCGGAGCGAGACCCACTGCCACCACGCGCGCCTGTGGGTCGCCAAATCCGGGGACGGGTTTGCCCCAATACTCCCTTTCGTGGTAAGCGCGACGCTTCACTCGCGCCATCTCCTCTCGCCAGGCAACGAGGCGAGGACACTTCCTACAAGATAACAATTCAGCGTTGAGCGTTTCGATAGCGGGCCTCTTGATACACGTTGGCAAGTTGACACGTTTACACGTTGGCATGTTTTCACGTTAAACGTTCTAACTTGAAAACGTGCCAACAGCCTGCCCTGAGCGAAGCGAGGGGTTCAAACAATTAACATCGCATCGCCGAATGAGTAGAAGCGATATTTTTCACGCCTGGCGACTTCGTAGGCATGGAGAATCCTCTCCCGGCCGGCGAAGGCGCTGACCAGCATGATGAGCGTCGAGCGGGGCAAATGGAAGTTCGTAATCATGCAATCTACAACTTTGAATTTATAGCCGGGCAATACGAATAAATTGGTGTTGCCGGTGTAGGACGAGATAGTATCTCGTCCTACCGCTGCAGATTCGAGTGTACGGACAGAAGTCGTGCCCACCGCAATCACGCGCCCACCAGATTTACGGGTTTGATTAATGGCATCTGCCGTTTCCTGGGATAACTCGCACCATTCGGTGTGGATCGGGTGCTTTTCGGGGTTGGCTTCCGTCACTGGGGCAAAGGTGTCCAACCCGACGTGCAGGGTGACGTAGGCGATCTTCACACCCTGCGCCTGCAACTCGTCCATCAGTCGTGGGGTGAAGTGCAGGCCAGCCGTCGGCGCGGCAACCGAGCCTGGGTCACGCGCGTAGACGGTCTGGTAGCGTTCAGGGTTCTTCAACGGCTCGTGAATGTAGGGAGGCAAGGGAACGTGCCCGATCCTGGGGAGGTAGAGTTCGATCGGCGTAACAAAACGGATCAAGCGCCGCGCGCCGTCTAGCATACCAACGATCTCGGCCTCGGGGCCGTTCTCTTCGAGAAGCAAACGGATACCTGTCTTGAGTCCCTTTCCGCCCACGATACATTCCCACGTATGTGTATCCTCCCTCCGCAGGAGGAGCAGCTCGACGCGGCCGCCGGTCGTTTTGCGCGCAAATAAACGGGCAGGGATAACACGAGTTTGGTTCAAAACCAGTAAATCGCCTGGTTTCAGATATTTACCGATGTCGCGAAAGACAGCGTGTTCCAGTGCCCCCGTGTCACGGCGCAGGACAAGCAGACGCGAGGAATCGCGCGGCTCAAGGGGAGTCTGGGCAACGAACGAGAGGGGAAGGTTGTAATCGAAGTCGGAGGTTTTCATCGGACGCGGGCGGCAAATGAAATCTATGGCCTATGGTCCGAGGCTTGTCTTGTAAGCCAAGTCAAAGAGACGATGTTCTTGAGCCGCTTGATTTCCGGATCGCCGGTCACCAAAGAAGCGTTGAGTTCGTGAGTCAGGGACACAGCGAAGGCATCCGCGTACGAAACCAGATGTTCGGCTTTCAGCCAGGCAGCAGCCAAGATCCGCTCTTCAGTGGCATCGTAAAATTTAATTGGCAAAGCTCGCAGGTCATCCAACAACATCTTTGCTTGTTCTTTTCCCTCTTCACGGCTGACAAGGTACATCACCTCCCCCACGTTGATCAGACTCATAACCAGCAATACTTCACCGTTTCCAGCTTTCTCAAGCAATTCCAACACTTTTTCGCCGCCGGACTCGGCCTGAAAGTGAGCGATGATGGCGAAACTATCCAATACAAAGGTGGCAATCAACTCAGCCATGGAACCGCTTCAATTTAGCCTCTTCACGCGCCAATTCCGCTTGATGCTCCTCTAGTAAAGCCTGTATGAGTGAGTTCTTGCCTGCATATTTGCCATACGTGGCGCGGATTTCCGCCAGACGGCGCGTTTTGGGGGCGGCTTGACCGTTTTCACCGAGCAATTTCCGTATCTGCTGGTAGGTCTCCCGTGAAAGCTCAATGGTCTTGCCGTCAGGGGTAATTAAACGAGGTGTAGCCATGTTGTACTCCATCCGTGTTAATAATTATACCCGCAACACACGCGGCTCAAGGGGAGTCTGGGCAACGAACGAGAGGGGAAGGTTGTAATCGAAGTCGGAGGTTTTCATATACCGGCAGGGTTTATTTCTTCCAAAGCCTCCCAATAATATTCAAAAGCAATGTAAGAACCAACGACAACAGAAGGCAGGTTGCCAATGGGAAATAAAACCGAAAATTCTCTCCCTCGATACGAATATCGCCGGGCAGGCGTCCCAGCGGCAGGCCGAATTTGGCGGCAAGGTAGATCAGCCCCCCAATCACAAAGAGGACTATGCCTCCCAGCATGAGATAACGTCCTATTGTTTCCATACCACTACTGTACCATTCCACTGCTCTCTAGAAAAGCCGCGGCTGCGTCTCCTCGTTATACTCCACCCCCAGATGCTCGCACACGCCTTCGTCGCCACGCGTCCCCGCGGGGTACGGAGAAAAAACACTACGCCAATCTTGCCGCTTCAACCCAAAGCCGGAAATGCCTCGTTTGCTTCACCATTGTCCTTGAATATCCTGCCAGTCAAGCGCGCCGGATCTCTCAGGTCCCTTGAGCAGGCTTGCAATCTTTTCTTTGATAACAGCACGATCTTCCATTTCCTCCAGATATTCGAGTAAAGACCGCCAATCTTTGATATTGACCTGCACGGCAGATTCTTTCCCACTGGCATCCACCACAAAACGGACATTCTTCAAAGCGTCCAAAGTAACCATATCGCACCTCGCTTGCGTTTTATTATACGCCACATACTCCAAATCTATAACAACCTCGGCTGCGTCTCCTCGTTATACTCCACCCCCAGGTGCTCATACGCCGACCTGGTCGCCACGCGGCCCTGCGAGGTACGGTCGAGGAAACCCAATTGCAGCAGGTACGGCTCGACCACGTCCATAATGGTATCCGGCTCCTCGCTGATGGAGGCGGCAATCGTCGCCAGGCCGACCGGCCCGCCGTTGTATTTCTGGATGATGGTCTTCAGCACGCGCCGGTCCACGTCGTCCAGGCCGAGCGGGTCCACGGCCAGCAAGTCAAGGGCTTCTTTGGCAACCTTGCGGGTGACTGTCCCGTCCGCGCGCACCTGGGCGTAGTCGCGCACGCGGCGCAGGAGACGCAGCGCCACGCGCGGCGTGCCGCGCGCCCGGCGGGCGATTTCCTCCACGCCGCCGGAATCCGCTTCCACCTTGAACAATCCCGCCGCACGCCGGACAATGGCCTGCATTGCCTGGATGTCGTAGTAATCCAGGCGATAGACAGCCCCGAAGCGCGCCCGCAGCGGCGCGGTCATCAAGGCCAGCCGCGTCGTCGCGCCGACGATTGTGAAGCGAGGCAGTTTCAAGCGGATGGAACGCGCCGAGGGGCCTTTGCCGATGACGATGTCGAGGGCGTAATCTTCCATCGCCGGGTAGAGCACTTCTTCCACAACCTTGCCGAGGCGGTGGACTTCGTCGATAAAGAGCACATCAGCAGCCCGTAAGTTGGTCAGGATGGCGGCCAGATCCCCGGCGCGCTCGATGGCCGGGCCGGAGGTGATTTTGATGTTGACGCCCATCTCGTTGGCGACAACGTGCGCCAGGGTGGTTTTGCCCAGGCCGGGTGGGCCGTAGAAAAGCACATGGTCGAGCGGCTCTTTGCGCTGACGGGCGGCGGCGATGAGAATGGCGAGGTTTTCCTTGACGTTCTCCTGACCAATCAGGTCGGAAAGCAGTTGCGGGCGCAGGGTCTGGTCGAGGCGGTCGTCGGGCTTCGGCTCGGGATCGAGGACGCGTTTCGTGGGGTCGGTCATATTGCCGATTATACTCGCTTGCGGGAGATTGAGTTTTGTTGTATGCTTTGAGCATCGAATAATGCAAATTACACGAAGAGTTTTGGCATCGAATGACGCGAATTGCACGAAGATGTTTTGAGTATCGAATGACACGAAGATTTTTAACATCGAATAACACAAATTAGACGAAAAAGAAGGAGTATGTATGGCCGAGATTCTGTTCAAAGAGTTGTCTTACGCCATTGTCGGGGCGGCGATGGAAGTTCATCGCTTGCTCGGGCCGGGGTTTCTGGAAACAGTTTATCAGGCCGCGCTGGCTCACGAATTGACTCTGCGCCGCATCCCGTTTGAACAACAGGTAAAATTGCCGGTGTACTACAAAAGCATTCTGATCGGGGAATATATTGCAGATTTCGTGATTGACGGCAAGATCATCCTTGAGATCAAAGCCGTTACCGAACTCCACGACGCACACCGCGCACAAGCGATCAACTATCTCGCCGCGACCGGCTTGGAACTCGCCATTCTGCTGAACTTCGGCGGGCCGAGCCTGAAACAAGACCGACTCGTGCGCTTCAAAAATTCGTCAAAGATCAAATCACCAAATTCGTGAAATTCGATGAATTCGATGCAACCCCAATCCCAATTTTCGTGAAATTCGAGGAATTCGATGCGACCCCATTCCCAATTTTCGTGAAATTCGAGGAATTCGATGCCAAAACTCACTTTTCCCAAAAACTTCGTCTGGGGCGTTGCCGCCTCGGCCTACCAGATTGAAGGCGCGTGGAACGAGGACGGCAAAGGCCCATCCATATGGGATACGTTCTCCCATACACCCGGAAAAATCGCAAATGGCGAGACCGGCGACATCTCCATTGACCACTACCACCGCTACAAGGAAGACTTGGCGCGGATGGCCGATCTCGGCATCCCGACTTATCGTTTTTCAGTGGCCTGGCCGCGCGTCCTGCCCGAAGGGAGCGGCAAAGTCAACGCCAAAGGACTGGCCTTCTACGACCGGCTGGTGGATACGCTCTTGAAACACAAAATCGAGCCATACCTCTGCCTGTTCCACTGGGATCTGCCGCAGGCCTTGCAAGACAAAGGCGGTTGGCCGGAACGCGAGACCGCTTACCATTTTGCCGAGTATGCCCGCATTGTTACCGCGCGCTTGAGCGACCGCGTGCGCGTCATGATGACCCACAACGAACCCTGGGTGGCGGCGTTTGTCGGTCACTTCCTCGGCGACCACGCACCCGGCAGCAAAGACCTGGGCGCGGCCATCAAAGCCCAGCATCACATCCTGCTCTCGCATGGATTGGCCGCGCAAGCCATCCGCGCCGAGGCCAGGCAACCGGTCAAGATTGGCATCACGCTCAATCTCAACCCCGTCTACCCGGCGACAGATTCAAAAAAAGACCGCCAAGCGGCGCAGCGCGTGGATGTCATCATGAACCGCATCGTGCTCGACCCGCTGCTGAAAGGCACTTCGCCGATAGAGGAATTCGCGCTCGCCAAACTCCTGACCGGCAAAGTCATCCAGCCCGGCGATTTGGAGAAAATCCGCACGCTCGACCTGCTGGGCGTGAACTATTACTCGCGGGCGGTGATGAAGCACGACCCGAAACTGCCGCTGGTTAACGTTGCGCAGGTGCATCCGGAAGGCAATGAATATTCGGGCATGTGGGAGATATATCCCGAAGGCCTGCATGAATTGCTGATGCGCATCTGGAAAGACTACTTCCCCCCTCTCCCTTTGGGAGCCCCACAGGGGTGCTGCGCGAAGGGGCCGGGGGTGAGGGCGCCCGAAATAATAATCACCGAAAACGGCGTTCCCGTGCCGGATGGGATTGATTTCGATGGCCGCGTGCGGGATGAACGCCGCATCCGCTATCTGCAAAATCACATTGCACAAGTCCATCGCGCAATTCAAGATGGCGTGCCGGTGAAGGGCTATTTCCACTGGTCGTTCATGGATAATTTCGAATGGGCGCTGGGCTATGGTCAAAGGTTCGGGCTGGTGTATGTGGATTACAAGACGCTCAAGCGGACAGTGAAGGAAAGCGGATATTGGTTCGCTAAAGTAATTGCTGAAAATGGGTTGGTTGTTGGATAGTTGGATAGTTGCGCGGAGCGGTTGGATAGTCCAATTGGCGTCTTTGCGTCTAAGTACCACGAAGTGGCATGGCGGTAAACAAACACTACTTCTGGCAAAAAAGGTGTCCCATGAAAAAACTCATCGCTCTGCTCGTCACCCTTTTTCTCCTCTTCTCCACCGTCACCCCGGCCGCGGCGGATGACGGTTTGCAAGTTTACTACGCCGGGCCGGACGGGAGCGTGAAGCAGGCGCTGGAACTGGCCGGGTTCACACTGGTCAGCGACCCGGCGCAGGCGGATGTGTTCGTGCTCAACGGCGAAATTCCTGATTCACAGGCCATGATGGCGCGGCTGGACGGCGGCGCGGGATTGGTGCTGATCCTCGGTCCGAACCTGATCTCCGCCGAGGTGGAAGCCTTGCTCGGCTTTCCAGTCTCGCTCGAATTGCATGAAGATGCCGTCAGCCTGACCGCGCTGACAGGGATCTCTGACCCGCTGCTAAGCGAAATCATCTGGAACGGTGCGCCGCAGGTGCGCGCACGCTACGAAGTGATGACACCCATTTCAGCCCTCCAACCGCTTGTAATTGGCTATGAAGACAATTCCTGGGTCTTGTGGAGTGCGCATGGCGAAAAAGCCTTTATTTTCAACGCCTTCCTGACCGACGACTACAACCCGCAAATCCAGGAATGGGCTTATTACAACTATCTGATTTATCACCTGACCGTGCGCGCCGCGGGGCGGACTCCGCTCTCGTTTGCCGATTATCCCGCCTCGCCCGTCCCGCACGCCGCTGAGCGGAATCTCCTGCTGGCGGTGATGGGACTGATGCTCATCACCACCCTCAGCGCGTTTTTCTTCGTGCGGCGTTACAGCCTGAAACATCCCGAAGCGCTGGATAAAATCGTCTCGGACCGTAGCCGGTTCGAGGTCCGCGAAGCGAAGACGGAATGGGAGGAGGTTGGTTTCCATCGCCCGCTGGGCGGCTTCCTGGTCGCCTGAGCATCGGCCTCGTCCTCTTTATCCCATTGATCATTTACCAGAATTTGATTCTGCCAACCTACATTTTGCCCTCGGCGCAGGCGCTGGGCATTTGGGGGCGCGTTGTCCAGTTTTTCAACCTGGCCTGGACGTTCTTCGATATGGGCACCAGCATCGCTTTCATCAAGTACCTGTCCCAGTACCGCGTGCATGATCCTAAAAAAGGCATCCAGTACGGACAGGTGTTCGTCTGGTGGCAGATACTTTCGGGCGCGGTGCAGGTTACGCTGGTGGTGGGGCTGGCGAGCACGATGGCGGGGCGATGGGCGGATTGCTCGGTCTGGGGCTTGCGGCTTACGCCTCCGAACTGCTGACCTTCAGCCTGGGCTGGTGGCTCTACCGCCGCGTCGGGTACAACGCCCGGATTTTGTTCCTCGCTCACTTCGACTGGCAGGTGGTCAAGACCAGCTTCCGCTTCGGCGTCTTCGAGATGCTCGGCTCGGCGGCCTGGTCATTTGGGCAGGCAATGGAGATTGCCATCACGCAGGCGCGGCTGATCAACTACGCCGAAATCTGGGGCAACTGGGGCATGGCGCAGAATTTCATCTTTGCCTTCAACGTCACTCAGACGCTCAACGATGGGGTGATGCCGGCCATCTCGGAGGCGATATCAAATGGCAAGCGGCTGTTGAGCCAGTATTACAGTGTGATGGCATACAAATACAACGGGCTGGTGAGCGCGTTTCTGGGCGCGGTGCTGCTGGCAGTTGCGCCGCGCTTCATTATCGGCTCGACCGGCGTCGAATTCGAGCGCGCCGCCATCTACGTCATTCCGCTCACCATCTGGGGTGCGGTGCAGTATCCCTCATGGGTTGGCGATAACGTACAACTCGGCTCGAACAAACCCTATCTCAAATCCATCCTGGTTTTCTCCGAGCAAATCATCCGCTTGGTGCTGGCGTGGATTTTGCTCGCACGCTTCCAGGTCACTGCGCTGATCATTGCTTATTTCGTCGGGCTGTTTTCCAAAGGGATTGCAGCGTATATCATCAACCATAAAGTCTGCTACCCGCAGCGCTTTTATATCTGGCAGTCGCTCGTCGCGCCACTCCTGGCAGGAGCAGCGCACTATGGACTGCTGTGGTGGGTCACCGGTTACATCTGGAAAGGCGACCAGATTACCAGCGTGCTGATCTTCTTCATCGGCGTTCTGCCGAGTTTTCCGCTGTACATGTTTCTCTATGGCTTGTTCGGCGGCTGGGACGAAGCCACGCTCGCCGAACTGCGAGACGCCGCGGCGCTGACCGGCGGAGTCCGCGGGCTGGCGCGCTGGGGTATCTACGCGCCGACCGCGCTGGGAGCGCGCATCAGCCCATTGAATGGACGGTTTCCGATCACGATCCGCGCCGCGGCGATGGAAGAGGCAAGGCTTTTGACGGAGGAGAAGGTGAAGTTATAGCAGAGCGGCTTGACAGGGTGCACTATCCGTCTTACAATATTATTCAGAAGTAAGACAGAGACGAGGAGGCCAACATGCTTATCAAACTATCCTCAAAGGGACAACTTGTCATTCCCAAGTCCATTCGGGAGGCGCTTCGCCTTGATTCGGGAAACCAAATGCGAGTGCGGATTGCGGACGGACGGATCATTCTGGAACCCATTTCGGGTAAGGATTTGATCCAATCGCTGCACGGCAAGTACGCTGGGAATGATCTTCTCGAAGAATTGGAAAACGAACACAGACAGGAGATAGCCCGTGACTGACGCGTTCGTGCTGGATGCCTGGGCGCTGCTGGCCTTTTTACAAGGGGAAGAGCCAGCAGCCTCGCGTGTCAAGAGCCTGCTCCAAGAAGCGCGGAACGAGAAAGTTATCTTGTATGTATCAATCCTCAATCTGGGCGAAGTATATTATCGAATTGGCAAAACCCGAGGACAAAGCGAGGCCGATGCGCTCATGGAAGAGCTGCAACTCCTTCCCCTGATAATCCTTCCGGCCAGCAATGAAGACGTCATGGCTGCCGCGCGGCTGAAAATGAGATATTCCATTTCGTATGCAGATGCCTTTGCCGTCTCTACCACCCTCCAACATAGCGCCACCCTGCTGACCGGTGATCCCGAGCTGCTGGAATTGGCGGGGAAATTCCGCATCGAAAAACTCGAGCGAAAGACAGGCTCTTGATAAATAACGGAAAAACCATCCTCCTTTCCGATGGCCGTACCCTCGCCTACGACGAATACGGCGACACTCCTTCGACTGCGGCCTCCGGACTCCGCTCGGGAGGCACGCCGCTGACGAATGAACATTATCTCAACGCGACGCGCGGCAATCTATATGGCATTGAGAAAAGCCCGACACAGGTGGGACCGTGGGCGTTCTCGCCGCGCACCGAGTTCGACGGGTTGTTCCCCGTTCGGGCCGGGAGCCCCGGCCCGCCGGGGCGAGACGGCCTGTGCGGGGCGAGCACGCTCAGTCACGGCGTGGCGGGAGTGACGCAATCGGGAATCGACGCGGCCAAAGCCGTGCTTAACTGTCGCACGCGCGACCTGCTGAAGCAAAACGGCGCGAGCCTGACATTCTTGCCGTCGGAGGATGTGAGTCAGTGGCCTGAGTATTTGAGGGGAAGATGGAACGAGGGGAGGCGGCGAGGGAAGAAGAGGAGAAGGAGGTGTAGAGAATGGACAATGGTGAATAGTTAAGTTAGGAACGCAAGGGCGTGGTGGTGCGCTTCCGGTTCGACGACCAGCGCGTCCGCATGGCACACAACGGCGATCCCGTGGTCAATGCGAACGGCGAGCGGATCGGCTGGGTGACTTCCTGCGCGATTGATGGTGAACGCTTCCTGACGGGGCAAGCGTATTTGGAGAATGCTTACACCACCGAAGGCACGCCGATCTTCGTCCATCAAGGCAGCGTTATGGATCGTCCCGCGACGGCGGCGAAGGTGGTCAGTAGGTTCCCGAAGTTGTAGGCTGATGCACGTCAATAATCATGGGTGATAAAATAGGTGGCAAGTAATACTTGTCGCTTATTGTTTTATAACTTTACTCCTAAACATTCGTGCGTTCTACACAAATATTTAGTTGCGGGTGGGAGCCTCGCCATGAAGAAGGATTACTATAAGATTCTTGACGTTTCACCATCCGATTCCCCAAAAAGGATTAAGGAACAATACCTCTTTTTCGCTCATGCTTGGCATCCTGACAAGTTTCCTGCTCCAGCACAGAAGGCCAAAGCAGAAGAGAGAATGAAAGAAATAAACGAAGCGTATGAGGTACTCAGCGATGCTGCCAAAAAGGCACAGTATGATAAAGAATGGCATGGTCAACAACAAGATACAGAGGAATCAGTTCGAGAAAAGTGGTCGCCTTATCCTTCATCCTCTCAGACAACAGCGCCAACGCCTGATGTTTCAGAAATAAAACCCGCTTTCGGTTCGGTTAGTGTAAACTTGTTTCTGTAAAATTGAAACCTTGTCCAAAAAGGTAGGTCTGGTGTATTCTTTCGGAAGCACCAACTTCAGAAAGGAGTATGACCATGACCTACCCCAATAATTGTACCTTACCAACCGAAGTATTGGAGCAGTTGGCTTCGCAAGGCTTGGAGCAGTTGCCGGAGATGATCCGCATCCTGGTCAACGCGGCGATGCAGGCAGAACGCCAGGAGTACTTGGGGGCTGGACGCTACGAACGCACGCCAGAACGACGAGACCAGGCCAACGGGTTCAAGCCAAAAACAGTTAGGACGCGGCTGGGCGAGATCACCTTTGAGGTGCCTCAGGCGCGGGAAAGCGGTTTCTATCCCCAGGCGCTGGAAAAGGGACTGCGCAGCGAACGGGCGCTGACCATGGCGCTGGCGGAGATGTACGTGCAAGGAACTTCGACCCGCAAAGTGAATGCGATTGTCGAGAAGCTGTGTGGAACGCAGGTGTCGAGCAGCTTGGTGAGCAAGGCCACGGCGGAACTGGACCCGCTGCTGGAAAAATGGCGCACTCGGCCGTTGGGCGAAATCGTGTACTTGTTCCTGGACGCCCGTTATGAGCAGGTGCGTCTGGATGGACAAGTGGTCGATGTGGCGGTTTTGATCGCCCAGGGAGTGGCTCCAGACGGCAAACGTCGGATTTTAGGGGTCGCCATGGGGATTGGCGAGGCGGAGATCTCCTGGCGGATGTTTTTGCAAAGCCTGGTGAGGCGCGGACTGTGCGGAATCCGCCTGATTACCAGCGATGACCATGCCGGATTGCGTCAAGCCCTGCGGGCGGTGTTCGGAGGCATCCCCTGGCAGCGTTGCCAATACCACCTGCAACAAAATGCCACGAGTTATGTCCCCCGGCGAGAGATGCTCCCGGAAGTGGCGGCCGACATCCGCAAGGTGTTCAATGCTCCAGACCGCCCCACCGCCGAGGCCTACCTGAAACAGATCGTCCAAAAGTACGAGCAGAGCGCCTCCCGCCTGGCAAACTGGATGGAGGTCAACCTGCCCGAAGGCCTGACGGTATTTGCCTTTCCGGAAGACCACCGCCGTAAGTTGCGCACCAACAACAGCGTGGAGCGCCTGAACCGCGAAATCGGACGACGCACCGATGTGGTCAGCATTTTTCCAAACGAGGCCGCCTGTTTGCGCCTGGTGAGCGCGCTCTTGATGGAACAGGACGAAGAATGGCAAACCGGCCGCGTCTATCTCTCTTTTGAGAAAGGTGTATCGCCTGGATAGTCTGTTTCACGATTTCCCCCTGAAAATGAAAACGAGAACAGCGGCTTTGGGAGAGCGCCGTTCCCGTTTCGTTGTGGGGGGGTGAGATTATTTTACCCGAATTATGTCTCGGCGCAAGCGCCTGTGTCGTTTCTGGCGCAAACCCTGGCATAGCATCATTTGTATATTGTTGTCTCTCTGCTTCCGAAGATTGCCAGATAACTTTTACAGAAAAATACTTGCACTATCGAAAATTTTTGAACAACATTTTAAAGAGATGTTCAATGAGCGACCATCTGATGTTAGTTCAATCCTTGTTGTCCAAGATGCCAAAAGTGGGCAATTTGAACTAGCAGTAGGACATGACATAGCAAAACGCCCAATCTATCGTTATAGTTTTGAAAAACAAATTTGGCTGAAAGTCTAGCATTATCTACTGACCTCATCTCAGCCATCTCGCGCGGGGAAACGGATGCCGTTTGAGTGGACAAGAGTCCACGCGGGAGGGATGATGGTCAATGGCGCGGGGAATTTGGTCAACGGACTCTGTCACGGACTCACGGACGGGAACGGATGCCGTTTGATTGGGCGAATGTCCACGCGGGAGGGAGGATAAGTCCAAACCTGACATGTCTTCGCGAATCTATGATTAATCTTGGTTCAAGTCCACGCGAGCGGGCTGGTTAAAAATGGCGCGCCTGAGACATGTCAGGTTTTAGCAGGTCAAGCGGCTGTCAACGGGTTTTGTCGCGGATACCTCTTGGGTTGGGCGAGTGTCCGCGCGGGAGGGGAATTAATGAGGTCGCAACATGCTATAATCAATAACATGGAAGTCGGTGATATCCACTTTTATAAAGAACGCTGGAAAGCCGTCGAGGAAATCGAACGGGAGGAATTGCGCGCCATGTCGCTGGAAGAACATTGGCGGAAACTCAACGCCATTGTCCGCTTTGCGATTGAAACAGGCATGAAACGCGACGACGATGACGGGGAGATGGAAGTATTCCAGCGTTGGGCAAAACTAAAAGGCGCGGCATGAAACTGGATAAAAGCCTTGAGCCTTTTCGCGCGACGATTGAATCGCTTCAGCGCTTGCTTCTCAAGTACAACAATCGTGGCGTGATCATCGGGGGAATTGCAGTGGGTCTTTTGGGAAAGCCACGTTTCACAGCAGATGTTGACGCACTATTCCTTCTTTCCACACAAGACATTCCACAATTCCTCGAACTTGCCCGCGCTGAAAACATCGTTCCCCGCATTCAAAACGCAGAAGGGTTTGCGCGAAAAAACCGCGTTTTGCTATTGAAACATAGCCCCACCGATACTGACATTGATGTTTCACTGGGCATTCTTCCTTTCGAGGAGGACCTGGTGGAAAGAGGAAGCACAAAAACATTTGCCAATCTATCTGCCCGCCTTCCAACTCCTGAGGATCTGATCATTCTCAAAGCAGTTGCTCGTCGCCCAAAGGATTTGGAAGACATTCGGACAATTGCTGAGAAATTCCCAAATCTGGATATAGAACGAATCAAGCAATGGGTCAATGCGTTTGCTGATGTACTCGAACAGCCCGATCTATGGAATCAGATTGAACCCTTGTTGAAGAGCTAAAATCCTTCTGAAAAAGAAACAGTTGAACAAGGCGCGCTTTAGGAGTGGTTTATGAGTTTGCAGTCCAAGCGGCTATCAACGGATTTTGTCTCGGATGCCGTTTGGTGGGCGAAAGTCCACGCGGGAGGAAGGAGATGGAAAGGATGAAGGCGGAAGGATGAAGGATGAATGGGCGCGGGAATTTGGTCAACGGATTCTGTCACGGACCGACGGACGCGAACGGATGCTGTTTGGTTGGGCGAGAGTCCACGCGGG
>JBDRTP010000182.1:0-13364 GCA_043823965.1 Chloroflexota bacterium | reverse complement strand
GTCCACGCGGGAGGAAGGAGATGGAAAGGATGAAGGCGGAAGGATGAAGGATGAATGGGCGCGGGAATTTGGTCAACGGATTCTGTCACGGACCGACGGACGCGAACGGATGCTGTTTGGTTGGGCGAGAGTCCACGCGGGGGACGGGAAAAGTTAACTCGCGTCTTCCAAGTCCGCGGGCAAGGCTGGCGGGAAAAGAAAACCCCTCGTCCGGGTGGGACGAGGGGCGCCGTGATGCGATGTTTGGATTTTATTCCGGACCTTATCTGCCCGGACCGCGTTCCACGCGCGGTTTGGCAACGTTGACTTTGATCTCGTTCCCGGCCAGGGAATAGGCGTTGAACATGCTGATGGCCTTGTCGGCGTCTGCCTGGGCCGTCATGGTGACAAAGGCAAAGCCCTTGGACAGGCCGCTATCGCGGTCTTTGACCAGGTCAACGATGGTGACTTCCCCGGCTTGTTCGAACAGGGTCTTGATTTCGGCCTCAGTGGTTGACTTGGCCAGGTTTCCTACATAAATTCTGATTTCCATTTTTTACTGCTTTCTCCGGCTCGGCCGGAAATAGAGATGGCCGCCAGCCCATAATAAGAGGGTCGACGGCCAAGGTACGACAGAGATCCAATTATTTAACTGCGTTTTCAGTGTAACACACTTTCCGCTCGTAGACGGGGGCAGTTGGGTTTCGTCGAGAGTCCACGCGGGAGGGGAATTGTTCCCTTATAATGGCGAGTGTCCCGCTGTCATGGGACTGGCGTCCCGGTCCATCGGGAACTTTCCAGGAAAGGAAACCCCCCCAATGCGCACCCTCCACCTCATCTCTCACACCCACTGGGATCGCGAATGGTATTTAACTTTTCAGCAATTCCGTCTGAGGCTTATCCACTTGGTAGATGGTTTGCTCAACCTTCTCGAAAAGGAAGAAGGCTACAAGTATTTCATGCTCGACGGGCAGACAATTGTTCTCGATGATTACTTGCACATGCGTCCTGAGAAGGAAAAAATCCTCCGAAAATATATCAGGAACGGAAGGTTGATTATAGGGCCCTGGCATATCCTGCCAGACGAGTTCCTGGTCAGCCCCGAGGCTACCATCCGCAATCTGCTCGAAGGCGAGCGGACTTGCCGCCGGTTCGGCCCGAAGATGCGCATCGGCTACATCCCCGACCCGTTCTGCCACATCGGGCAGATGCCGCAGATCTTGCGCGGCTTCGGGATCGAGACCGCCAGCGTTCAGCGCGGACTGGCCGACGAACCCTGCGAATTTTGGTGGGAAGCGCCGGACGGTTCGCGCGTCTTCATGGCTTATTTGCGGGATAGCTACGGCAATGCGGCCTTGCTGCCCGCCTCCGAACCGGAACGCTTTACAGCCCACGTCCGCGAAGTGCGCGACTGCATCGCCCCTCACTCGGCCGCCGATCACCTGCTGCTGATGTATGGCACGGATCACATGCAGCCGCCTCCAGAGACGGCCAGGGCTATTGCCTACACAAAGGGAAAACTTGACGGTGATAAGCTAATTCATTCGACCCTGCCTGCCTACATCGCCGCTGTCCAATCGGCCATCGGCCATCCCAACGGTCACCGGCGAACTGCGGCAGTGCAAACGCTCACACCTGCTTCCGGGCGTGCTCTCTACCCGCATATGGATCAAGCAGCGCAACCGCGCCTGCGAGACGCTGCTCGAAAAATGGGCAGAACCGTTTTCAACGTTTGCACGTTGGCATGTTGGAACGTTTGAACGTTCAAACCTGGCAACTTTCCAACGATTAGAAAACCCTGCTCCCATCGTTCGCGAGGCCTGGCGTTTGCTGATGGAAAACCACCCCCACGATTCCATCTGCGGCTGCTCGATTGACCAGGTGCACGATGAAATGAAAGTCCGCTTCGACCAGGTGGAGCAGATTGGGGAGGAGAGTACGAAGCAAAGTTTGGATGTTTTGGCAAATATGGTTGACACACAAAGATTCGGCGAATCAGCGAATCGGCGAATTAGCCATTCGCCATCGGCCATCCGCCATTCGCCATCCGCCATCGTCGTTTTCAATTCGATAGACGGCCCGCGCACGGATGCTGTACCCGCCGAAATTGAGTTACCGCCGGATACCGGCAATTTTGAAATCACCGATGAAACCGGCACAGCCATTCCGCATCAGACCATCGGCCTCGGCAGCCGCGAGCTCATCCGCGTGGCGATGACTGCGAAAGAATTACAAAGTAGCTTCGGCAACATCCACGCTGGTCGCGTGGCGGGGATGATGATACAGGATATCAGCCTGCGCCGCGAGGGAACGCATGTGTTCATCGAGGCCATTTTGAGCGAAAGCGGCGAACCGAAATTTACAGCTTGGAACAGCGCGCTCCAGCAAATCGAAGGCTATTTCCGCGATCCAACTCTCACCACTTACAATGTGTCTGCGCGCTCGGCCGCGGCCACGCGGCTGGTTTTCAGCGCGCCAGATGTGCCCGGCCACGGCTGGCGGACGTTTTTTGTGCACTCCCGCCCCGGCAAAGATGAAGAGCCTGTCCGCTTACCGCCTTTGGCGCGACTGCTGATGCCGCTGGCAAGGCTGCCTGTTATGCAAAAACTGGCAACGCGTCCGCGTTACATCTCCGCAGCGCAGACAATCGAAAACGAGTTCTTCAAAGTCCGCGTGGAAAAAAATGGCACATTGACTATCTCGGCTACACGCAGTGGCGTAGAATATCGCGGCCTGAACCATTTCGTGGATGGCGGCGACTGCGGCGATGAGTACAACTACTGCCCGCCTGTCTCCGACCGCGTTGTGAAGGCGCGCTTGAAAGGCGTGCTCCTTAATTCCGGCGTGGTTCGGCAGACGCTGGAAATTCTTCTCGAATTGCGCGTTCCCGCTGAATTCGCCCCCGACCGAAAATCAAGATCGCGGCAGACGGTCGTCATCCCAATCACTACTCACGTTTCACTCATCACTGGTGTTCCGCGCGTAGACATTCGCACGGAAATCACAAACACTGCCAAAGACCACCGCCTGCGCGTCCACTTCCCTTTCCTGGACTCCGACGTCTCCCGACGTCGGGATACCCGCAGTCTGGCCCCACAGGGGTGCTTCGCGAAGACTGCGGAGTCCATTACCGCGCTGCATGACGGCCATTTTGAAATCGTCCAGCGCCCCATTGGCATCCCCCCCTTTGACGAAACCTGGGTCGAGCAGCCGCGCCCCGAAGTCCCCCAGCGCGCCTTCACGACTGTCACCGACGGAAAGCGCGGGCTGACGGTCGCCAATCGCGGCCTGCCTGAAGTCGAGGTACTCAGACTTCCGAAGTCTCTGCGCAGCACCTACTCGGCAAGACTTCGGGAGTCTGACACGACCGAAATCGCCCTGACCCTGCTGCGCTGCGTCGGCTGGCTCTCGCGGGATGATTTTGCCAACCGCAAGGGTCACGCCGGGCCGTTCATGCCCACGCCCGGCGCGCAGATGATCGGCAAATGGACGTTTGAATATTCGATTATTCCTCACGCGGTGGGGCGGGATGCCATCCCACCAACATGCTCAAGGCAGGATAGAATCCTGCCCTACCAGCAAGCCTACGCCTTCGAGACCCCGATGCGCGCGGTGAGCACCGGCCTGCATGACGGTCATTTACCGGTCTCTGGATCGTTCGTATCGGTCGAGCCGCGCGAATTTGTTATCAGTGCAATCAAGGAATCGGATGCCGGAAAAGGCTGGATTGTACGCGGGTATAATGTCACAGACAAAGAAATCACAATCACCCTGACTCCCTGGCGGAAATTCAAGCATATCGAACTGGTCAATCTCGCCGAAGAAAGACTGGCGACTTTGAAACCCGATGCCGACCGAGTAGGTGCTGCGCATGGCAGTGTGAGCCTTACTGCTGGGAAACACGAGATCCTCACAGTCCTGTTTCGCGAATGAGATCCCGATACTGCCAAAGGCCTACTCGGCATTGCTTAGCTGTCAACGCCGTACATCTGATCGGGTTTCAATATCTCCGGGAAACGCTCACGCAACACCCGCCGCGACTCGAAACACAGGTGACAGGCATCCGCATAATTCTCTTCGTGCGGAAGGTTATACTCATGCACCAGCGCCACCGGCCCACCCGCCAGTAGAGGCCCGGCAATGGGATGGGCCTCCACGTCGTATGTCGCGCAAATTTCTTTCAGCGGTGTCTCGAAGATATTCCCCAAGGTAATACCCTGACAGATGTGCAGATTGCCGAGCGGATCGAGGTGGCAGCGCCCCGGCTCGCGCAAGTCTTCGTGCGGACATTCGCTGAAACCTTCCCAGGGCTGGAGCTTGGCCCGAGAAACCAGCTTGCAGGCCGCCCGGCCGCGATACATGACCGCTGATTCCCCTGTCGGAATTTGCCCAATGGTCAGCATCGCGTTCGTATCTTCCGGCTGGGCAACGCAGATGACTCCCAAAGGGATACCCAATTGCTGCGCGGCGCGGGCGGCATTTTGGGCGTGTTGGCTATTGCGCTCATCGTAATGATACAAGTCGCTGCTGATGGATAGATCCGCCGCCAACCCGGCAAACGGACGCAGCCACTCGAGGGCGTCTTCCAGACCGGTTGCCCAATACGCATTGGAGACGATGCCGGCACTGAAACCCGCTTTGACAGCTTCCTGAAGGCCTTTGAGCATAACCGCATAATAGAGGAATGGCTCGCCGCCCTCGAAGTAAATGCTCGCGATTGTCCCTGTCTCTCGCGCCTGCCGCAGGATTTCCTGGATTTGAGGGATGGTCATTACACCAGTTTGCGAGGGACTCCCGAAAACGAAACAATGGTCACACTCGAAGGTACATTGGTAAGTCAGGAGCAGGTGCAAACCAGTAAGTTTCATGGCATTCCTCCAAGATTCCGATCCAGCAAGAATCTTTTCAGCATAGTGCGCAATACATCCACGTCAAAAGGTTTGGGCAAACAATCATCTGCGCCTACCTCAATTCCTTTCAGCCGGTCGTTTTCATCAACCAAGGCGGTCAACATCACGATTGGGATCTGGGCCGTAACCGGATTTTGACGCAAGCGTCGGCATAGTTCATAGCCATCCATGACCGGCATCATCACATCCAGGAGCGCCAAATCGGGCGCTGTTTGCTCGATCAAATGCAGGGCAACCTCCCCGCTTTGTGCTGAAACGACTTCGTATCCCTCCATCTCGAGAAGTCTGGAAACAAGCCGCAGGTTGATATTCTCGTCGTCCACAACCAAGATACGTAAGGGCATGGTAATCATCCTTCCCTTCGGGATTATGTTTACTGCTTCTTGCCGAAGGCCTACCCGGCATAAAATGCCGAACCTGCCTGCCGTAGGTGGCCGACACCGTTCGTGCCGCGAACACCGGCGGCACGCCAGTGCGAGACGGCAGGCCAGGGAATGTGCGTTTTTCCTCCGAGTAGGCCTTCGGCGGCAATAACGGTATTATAATTCGGCGACCTTCGGCCGAGTAGGCTTCGGCGCGCTCGTCCGCGTCCCATTTTTTGAAACTGTCGGGTGGCCAGGCATGTTTCAGGGTTTTTCTGCGCAGCACCTACTCGGTTTGTAGATTTGTAAGAAGGCTGTGAGCAGGTTTTGCATTTTGCCACTATAATAACCGCATATGCACACCCAATGGAGTGTCAAATGTCAAATATTTTTCCTTCCCCACATCCCCTGGTTGCCCACAAACTAACCCGCCTGCGCGATCAAAGCACAAACCCGAAGAAATTTCGTGAACTGGTGCGCGAGATCGCGGCGTTGATGGCTTACGAAGCCACCGCGGACCTCCAGACTGTTCCCCGAAAAGTGGAAACGCCGCTCTCCCCCTGTACCGGCGTAGAGTTGCAGGAAAAGATCGGCCTGGTACCGATCCTGCGCGCCGGCCTGGGCATGGTGGAAGGCTTCTGGGAACTCATGCCGTCGGCCGAAGTCTGGCACATCGGACTATACCGCGACGAGCGGACACTCAAGCCGGTGGAATATTACAACAAGCTGCCCATCGAGCCGACCGTCTCCGTCTGCCTCATCTTGGACCCGATGCTGGCTACCGGCGGTTCAGCCGTCGCCACCGCGGACGTCTTGAAGCGCTGGGGGGTGAGAAAGATCAAATTCGTGGGTCTGATCGCCGCGCCGGAGGGAATCGCCGCAATGCAGAAAGCACATCCCAATATCCCCATCCATCTGGCTGCGGTAGACGACCACCTGAACGAACGTGGCTACATCGTCCCCGGCCTGGGCGATGCGGGCGACCGGCAGTTTGGCACCGGTTGATGTGGTTATCGAAGATGCGCGAAAATTAACCGCGAAGACGCGAAGAACGCCAAGAAAACCTTAATAAAAGCCCTTCGCGGGCTTCGTTTCGCCTGCCCCCAGTATGGGGGTCGCGGTTCATATCTGGGATCATTCCTACCACACTCAGTGGGGAGACTACCCATTTTCCTTTTCGATGACGACCCAGACATTATAGCTTTCATACTCGATGTGCGCTTTGCCATTTGCAAATGAAAACAGGCTGGCAATTTGAGCGCCGGAGAGAAAGCGGCTGCGCATGAAGGTCGCTTTTTCAAATAACGCGATCAGCTTCACCGCGAAGTTACGGATGTCAGGTTCCAGGATCACGATCCGGCCGCCGGGCGTAAGCACACGCCATAGTTCTCGCGCGGTTTCGGTCTGGCTACAGACATGATGTAATGCGTCCACCATGAGGATGCGCTCGAAAGAAGCGCCCGGGAAGGGTAGCCGTTCGGTGCGCGCGCAGGCAGTTTGCAAGTCCTTGGCCGCAGCCTGCTTCAGCATCCCTGTCGAGAGGTCGGCAACCAGGATTTGGCCGGCGAGATCGCGCAGCCTCCCGCTGACCCGGCCGGTGCCACCGCCAGCGTCCAGCAGACGTCCACTCATCGGCAGGTCGGCGATCCGATTCAGCGAAGGTAATGGAGAGTATTTGATCAAGCGATCATAAAAAGGGGCGAGAAAGCCAAAATGGTCGAGGTGCATAGTATCCTAGGGGCCGACTTTGATGAGGTCTTTGATCTTGTCATAAGTAGCAGGCCCGATGCCAGTGACATTCTGAATATCCTGAGGGAACTGGAATGGCCCATGTTCAAGACGGTAGTTGACGATATTCTTGGCAGTGGTCGGGCCGATACCCGGCAATGTATCCAGTTCCTCGACGGTTGCCTTGTTAATATTGATCCGCCCACTGCTGACATGGCTCGCGCCGCTCCTGACGGGAATGTCCAACTGTTGACCATCTTGAAGCTGCGCGGCCAGGTTGATCCCCTCTTGTTCGGCGTTGGGGAGAAATCCGCCTGCGAACAGGACGGCATCGTTAACGCGACTGCCTTCTGGCAGGCTGTAGACTCCCGGCGTCGCCACTGCCCCCGTGACATAAACCATAAGCGATCTGACCGTGGGTGAAGGCAGGAGCGTCACCCCTTCACCGACCGGTTGACTGGCCCCGATCCAGATCACGCCCGCTGCGAGCAGGCCGATCAAGACTCCCATGGTAATGTGAAGGAATGTCTTCATAAGTTTCTCTCTCTCATTGACGCAGCATCACCAGCAGGTTGACTTTCATGAACATTCTGGCTGCCGAGTAGGCCTTCGGCACGCATCAAACGCATAAAATAGGGCGGCATCTCAGGTTGCCGGTAGGCCTTCGGCAGGACAGCCCGAAAACCGAAGCGTTCATAAAAAGGAATTTATCCAAGGACACCCGCCGCAACCAAAATCGTGAAGGAGGCGACAAACCAGTGGATCAAGAGAGGGTAGACAAATGATTTTGTGCGCCAGGCGACCCAGCCAAAAGCAAAACCGCCAAATATTGTGGAGAGCGTCTCAACCTCGGGCTTACCGATATGCGCCAGGGCAAACGGCACGGCTTGCAGCCAGAGCGCTTCGGGGCCGAATTTGCGAGCATAGCCAAACAAAATCCAGCCACGAAAGAAAAATTCCCAGCCCAACAGATCGAGAAAGGTATTCCAGGGTAAACCATCCACCTGGGTTTTGTAATAATCTTTCATGCTGGCATCACCCCGCGCCAGGAACCACAAGACCGGCGCGATAAGGATAATAGCCAGGATAGTGAGAGGTATGCCGGCGCGCCAGTCGCCCATTGTGAAACCAAAGTCACGCGGTTTCTGGCGGAATATGACCAGGATAATAAACAGTGGAATAAGCAAATATAGAATTGTGCGGTCAACCGCCTTCCATTCAACGATCCCCCATTCTTTCGGTGTAAGGCGATAATAGTAATCCACCATCAGCAGCAATGTGCTCAAGACGGTGATGATGACGATTTTCCAGTCGAATTTCAGGTTGGTTTTGAGTAAGGCGCGCATGGGAGGTCCAGTTGTCAGTGAGTAGTGATCAGTAAGGGAAGTAGGTCTGGTTACCGTTCGGGCCAAGAAGTTGCGACAACATACCAGCATCGCGATGAAGTTCAAGGCCCCAGTTGAGGAAAAGAAGCAAAACAGCCAATCCGGCAAGGATGAGGGCGATTCTCCCGTTGCGGGTTTGCCAGCGCGCTTTAAACGCGGCCAGGCCGCCGGTCCAGAATTGGGCCGCGAGGATGCCCAGAAACGGAATAAGCGTCAGATGAAAGCGGTCTTCGCCAAGGATGAGGATATGCGGCGTCAGGTATCCCAGGATGAAAAGCGCCATCAGCAGGTTTTTGCGCCGCCAGCGGGTGATGGCCAGGCCAAAGGCAGCCGAGGCGCTGACAATAATAAACGGCAACAGGACGATGGCCGCAATCGTTAGCAAGAGCGGCGTCGAAATATGGCCGAAGAAATTATTGGAATAGAAATAGGTCAGGGCGCGGCGTTCGAGGCCGAAGAAGTGTCCGAGCCGGCGCACAGCCAGATACGGGAAGCGGCCGGGATCGGCTTTGATAAATTCAATCGCCTTCGCCTGCCCGATTTCGTCGCGCAGACCGTCATCCATCATCGTCATCAATTCGAGTGATTGAGGATATTGGAAGGTGCCAAACCCTTCTGGATGATATCCCATAAATAAATCATACCCGAGCGCCGACTCGATGCCGGTCAGTCGCCCATGCAAAAGAGTGTTGCGCACCATCCACGGCAGGGTGACGACCGTCACGGTGAGAAAAACAAGCACTGCCATTTTCCGCTGGCGCAGCCCAAACCAGATCCAAAGAACGGACAATCCGGCAAAAACCAGCGAGACCGAACGGGTGAGCGCGGTCAGGCCGAGGAGAATGCCGGCCAGGATGAACCAGCGCGCCCGTTTATTTAGTCTCACCACAACCCCCAAAGAACGGGGGCAAGCGGACACAAAGGGTTCTTTTTTGGTGTCTTCTGCCGTGAGACTTTCTTTCGCCTTGAACAAGGCAAGCATAGCGCTCGACGCCAGCACAAAAAATAGATTCTCCGTTGCCAGCGAGAGAGGATAGATGACCAGCAAGGGATAGCACGTCACCACCCAGGCCGAGATTTTCGCGGCCTTTTCGTTCTCCGGAAAGCATCGCCGCGCCAGGGCATAGGTCAGCGGGACGAGCGCCGCACCCAGGAAGGCCTGCACCAGCCTGGCCGTGAAGAAGCGGTTGGCATCCACGCCGGTAAGAAAATAAATCAGCGCCAGGAAAGCCGGATAAAGCGGAGGGCGGAAGGAGGTCAGTACGCCGCGCGGGTCATAATCAACGCTGGAAAGGTCAAGGTTGATATAAGGCTGGATGGTAGGCAGGTCTTCCTGGGCGTACCAGCGGAAGCCATTTCCCGCCGCAAGGCTGCGCGCCAGCATGTCGTACTGGAACATATCGTCCAGGCCGATGCCGAGATTGAATGATAGCAGGACCGGGACGAGGCGTAAAACGAACGCGACGAGAAAGATGCGAGCCGGGAATGAAATCTTCATGATTGCATCCGAAATTCGATCAATTTGGCGTGTATCCTTGAGCGCTATGCACTCAGTATATCCAACTCCGGCGCGCTGTCAAGCACGTGAAAAACCATCCGAAACTCCCCGAACACCATTATAATTCCAGGCGAGTCGCTTTGTCTTTTGGAAAACCCTGGATTGCATCTCATGCTAAAACCAATACTGTTTAGATAAGGACTCCGATGTCTCCTGACATCGGCCAAAGTCGGGAGACTTTGGACTCCGTCTCCGCTAATTAAACAGTATTGATGCTAAAATCAATACAAAGCAAGGAACTATATTCGGTAAATCACAGATTCCCCGTCGAGGAGGCTCCCATGCCCCCGAATCGCAAGCGTGCCCGCAGGTGCTTCGCGAGGAGCCTGCTCTACTGAAAATCTGTGATTCACTGATACTACCAATAATATATCCCTCAAAGGAGAGTAGCATGTCAATTGAAGCCATGTTAACCGCGCCTGAAAAGGCCTTACGCGAGGAAATGCAGGCCTTCGTACAATCTGTTCCGCGCCAGTTGCTGCTGGATATGGACGCGGATAAAGTCGCATACCCGCGCGAGTATTTGCAGGAGGCCGCGCGGCGCAACCTGCTCGGTCTGCGCTTCGACCCGCGCTGGGGCGGGCGCGGCCTGCCGTGGACCTCGGAACTGGTCGCGCTGGAGGAGGTCGGCGTGCTGGGGACATCCCTGGCCTGCCTGTACTCGCTGGTCTCGATTGTCGGCGAGGCGATCCACCTTTTTGGCACGGACGAGCAGAAGGAAAAATATCTGCGCCGCGTGTTGAACGGCGAACTGACCGTCGCAGAAGCGTTGACCGAACCGCGCGGCGGCTCGGACTTCTTCGCCGCCACCACGCGCGCCCGGCGCGAGGGGGATACATTCTATCTCAACGGCCAGAAGCGTTTTGTGGTCGGAGCGGAGGGCGCGGATTTGATCCTGGTCTACGGTAAAGTGGAAGGCATCCAAGACCCGAAGCAGGCGATGACCGCTTTCCTCGTCGAACGCGGCGCGGGCGTGAAGGTCGAACACGTCTACGGGTTGATGGGCACACGCGGCGGCGGGACGGGGCGGCTGGTCTTCGATGACGCGCCAGTATCAATCAACAACGTGCTGGGCGGCGAGGCGGGCATCGGCAAAGGTACGGCGGTCTTCCATCAAATGATGATCCCGGAGCGGATGACTTCCGCCTGCGGGGCGGTCGGCATGGGCCGCGCGGCGATCGAAATTGCCGCGCGTTATGCCAGCCGGCGGCGCGCCTTCGGGCAGATAATCCGCGAGTTCGAGGGCGTCAGTTTCAAGGTCGCCGACAGCCTGACGCTGCTCGACGCCGCCCGCGCCTTGAATTACGCCGTCTGCCGCACAGTTGATTCCGGAACGGAAACGCCCGGCAAAGTCCGGCGGCTGGTCTCGGAGGCCAAAAAATTCAGCACCGAAACGGCCTGGACGGTGGTCAACCACGCCATGCAAATCCTGGGCGGCATCGGCTACACCAACATCTTCCCGGTCGAACGGCTGCTGCGGGATGTACGCCTGATCACCATTTGGACTGGCACGAACGAGATCATGGATCTGGTCATCCAGCACGAGTTCTACCGCGAGTTCCTGGCCGCGTCGGCAAAGGGCCGGGATGTGGAATCCGATTCGCGCGGCGTCGAGTTTCCAAACGAAAAAGAATATAACGAGCCATGGTAATAACGGCATTTTAGTTCGGCGATTTACCAAGTAGGCCTTCGGCGCAGTACACAGTAATATATGGTAAACTCACATCAGGTATTCACTGAGAGGCAATGATGAGCGTATCCCGCAGTGTATTAATGGTCAACCGGCTACGTGCAATGCAAGCAGCCGCGCCGGATATTGAAGCCTCTGCGATTGTCTCAGTAGACGGGTTGATCATGGCTTCCTCCCTGCCGGCCGAGGTCGAGGAAGACCGCGTATCCGCCATGTCTGCTGCAATGTTGAGCCTGGGTGAGCGGATTGCCGCGGAGCTTGGGCGGGGTGGCTTGGAACAGGTCTATATCCGCGGTAGCGCGGGGTTCATTGTGTTGATCTCGGTCGGCCAGGAAGCCGTGCTCACCGCCTTGGCCCGGCAGGATGCCAAATTAGGTCTCATCTTTCTGGAAATGCGCCGCGCCGCGGAAGACTTGGTGAAATTGATCGGATGAACCCGAAGCCTGAAGCAACCAAGTATCTTTTCTTTACAGGGGGTGTCGTGAGTTCCGTAGGCAAGGGCGTAACCGCCGCGGCGATCGGCCTGCTGCTGAAAGAGCGCGGTTTCAATGTCGCCGTGCAGAAACTCGATCCCTATATCAATGTTGATCCGGGGACGATGAGTCCCTATCAGCACGGGGAAGTATTCGTGCTGGACGACGGCGCGGAAACGGACCTCGATCTTGGTCACTATGAACGTTTCATTGACATTCACCTGAACCGGGTTTGCAACGTGACGACCGGCCAGGTCTATGCCGAAGTCATCCAGAAGGAGCGGCGCGGCGACTATCTCGGCGGGACGATCCAGGTCATCCCGCACATCACCAACGAAATCAAGCGCCGCATCGGGTTGGTGGCAAAGACGCTGGGCGCGGAGATTGTCCTGGTCGAGGTTGGCGGCACGGTCGGCGATATCGAGTCGTTGCCGTTTCTCGAAACCCTGCGCCAGATGCGGCACGAAGTGGGGCGCGAGAATTGCGCCTTCATCCATGTCACCTGGCTGCCGCACATCGGCGCGACCCAGGAACTCAAAACCAAGCCGACCCAGCACTCGGTGGCCGAACTGCGCTCGATCGGTATCTCACCCGACATGATCGTCGCCCGTTCCGACTTCGCGATGGAAGACAGCCTGCGCGACAAGATCGCCTTGTTCTGTGACGTGGAAAAGCGCGCCGTTGTGCCAATCATCACCACGCCGGTGCTATATGAAGTGCCGCTCCTGCTCGAGGAGGCCGGCGTCGCGGATTACCTCATCCAACGTTTGGGCTTGGAAACCAGGCAAAAACCAGATTGGTCCACTTGGCGGCATCTGGTTGCGAAAGTACGCCAGCCAAAACCCACATTACAAATCGCCCTGGTTGGGAAATATGTCGAATTACACGACGCCTACATGAGCGTTCGTGAGTCGCTCAAACACGCCGCCCTCGCCCTGGACGTGGAAGTGGAAATCAAGTGGGTGCTTTCGACAGATTTGGAGAAAGGCAAATGTTGGGAGGTCGTCAAAGAAGCGACTGGCGTCATTGTTCCGGGTGGATTCGGGTCACGCGGCATCGAGGGCAAAATCCAGGCGGCACGTTATGCGCGGGAGAATAATGTCCCTTACCTCGGCCTGTGCCTGGGCATGCAGCTCATGGTGGTTGAATTCGCCCGAAACGTGTTGGGCTGGGAAAACGCCAACTCGACCGAATTCGACCACTCGACGCCGTATCCGGTCATTGATTTGATGATCGAACAGCGCGCCATCACCGACATGGGCGGGACGATGCGCCTGGG
>JBDRTP010000181.1:0-2036 GCA_043823965.1 Chloroflexota bacterium | reverse complement strand
ATAGTGAGTAGAGATTGGAGAGTAGAGAGTAGTCCCATCGTCCTGTTTACTATTCTCTATTCTCTGCTCTCTTTTCTCTTTCTGCCATTGTTGAATGATCTCAGCCAGAAAAGGATTGGGGCAGGCGGTGTAATACGGCGGGTCGGAGAGGGCTAAAATGGCTTCATCCTCCCCAATCGGAAAGCCCTCGATCTGGCGCGAGGCAGGTTCCTGTAAAAATTCACGCAGGCGCTGACGATAGGTCTCTTTGCGGGCCTGCTCTTCGGGCGTGATCGTGTATTCGCCGCGCTCTTCACGGATCAGTTCGGGTTGTTTGGGTTTGGCGTAAGCGGTCATGTCACAAGGCTCCCAAATTGTCTATCGACGCACGGTAGCCAGCCGCGATCATCTGCTGCAAAAATGAATTTGCCTGCTGGCTGGTCAACGACCCCAGTTGAACGTTAGCCAGCAGGATGCCGAGCGTGCCGGAAAGAGCAATTCCTTTGGTTCTTGCCAGAGCGCGGGCGTCACGGTCGTCGCTGGCAAACACTGTGTTTCGGTGCACGGCAATGGCCAGACATTCCCGTTCGCCAGGTCCAAGCCTGGGCGGTAACTGGCTGGCAAACAGGCTTTCTGAGCGCGTCAATTCGAGTACGGACAGGGCAGTCCAGCAATCCCTGGGATAGCCTCTGTTTTGGATGGCAGCCTGGTACTCTTCCAGCACGCCCGGCGTAGTACAGGCGAGTTCGCGCCACAAATTCAAGACGATCTGCGGGTGGTTGATGGAAGCAAAGTTTGAAAGCACCGTGTTATCCAACACGACCATGGAGGTCATTTCGATTCCCGCGCCCGCTCTTCCAGCATGATTGCATTTTGTACGTCTTCGCGCAGTTCTTCCAGAGTTTGCGGCGCAGTGCGCTGAGGCACGCCCAGGCGCGCCAGGCGCATGCGCAGGTCAACGAAACTGATCCCCAGCATCTCGGCCAAACGTCCAATGCTGATATGCACCGCCAGGTAGTGCCCAATCGCAAAATCATAACGCGCTTGCTCGTCTGGCAGGGCTTGCAGGGCCGAGTCGCTATAATCAACCTCATCCGGGTATTTCTGCGGGTCGGCAAAATAAAGGATGGCGGCCTTCTGGATACGGTAATCCACGATATCCACGATGGCCGCCTCCGGCTGACCGTGACTCTCGATTACCACCGTATAGCCGCGCTGCACCTCGCGCAGCACGCGGCGGGTGTTGCGCGCCAGATCGGTTTTGGGAATGTGGACATATTCCATGACTGCCTCCTGTAAAATACATACTTTATGTATTTTACATCATTTTGGGCAATGCGGGGAGACTTATTATCGGTCCAGGGTCAGGCGCGTGTTGCGGGCATCATGTCCGCGCATGGTTTTTTGAATGTAATCGCCAAAGCGCCGCTGGAGTTCGTCCACGGTACAGGGCAGGCCGCCAGTTTTAAGCGCATCCAGCAAAGCATCCACGCCAAGTGTGATCGCTTCTATTCCCTGAAGGGCTTGCGAAGCCGCACGCGCAAATCCATCGGGGATGGCGGGGTCATTGTCTTTTTGTGCCAGGAACGCATCAATCGGCTTTTTCTCTTTGGCCGACATGGCATCCAGGCTGTGCTTGACTGTCTCGCTTTGCAAGTTGGCGCGTAAGGCTTGCTGCCAGCGCATGAGCATGTCGTCGAGGCGACCATCCATTTGATCGAGCAATTGGTCTGCGTTTAACACCAGGCTTGTCTGCGCAGGCCGAAAGTTACAAGACCGACAAGTGGGCGAATCCGTCAACATGCCTTCGTGGAACTCTCGACAGGTCGGCAATCTCTGAACAGCCTGTTTCCAAACGCTCAATTCGGACCCGCCGCCTGCGTTCAGCAATTCAATCTCGGACAACCCCTCAAGCGCTTTCAAGCGCACGTCGCTATAGAGTTTCTTGCGTTGGTCGTCCGCTTTGGACCCAAGCACCAATTGACGATGCAATTCCGTGTAAGCTGTGATGTAATCAGCCTTTAACTTTTCCAATTCGCGGGTCAGTGTGCCAGCCT
>JBDRTP010000180.1:0-2600 GCA_043823965.1 Chloroflexota bacterium | reverse complement strand
TAGGGTGGGGAATGCGACATTACCGAGTAGGCGCTGCCCTGAGTTCATCGAAGGGTGCTGCCGAAGGCCTACTCGGCGCATCGTATCATCCGGATTTATTCAAAGGAGTTATTCAGTGAGCGCTAATTTTATTGCCCGTCTTATCGGGATGGTCGTCTTTGCGTTGCTGGGAATGTACGGGGGAAGCTGGTTGGGTAGAGACCTCGGTGAACAACAGATAATTTACGTGTTCGCGGTCAGCCTGGTTGGGATGTTATTCGGGCTGGTCATGACGCCATACCTGACCACGCGTCCGATGCTGGCTTTGCGCGCCGTGCTTGGAAAACAATCCGCTGAAACCTTGTTTTCCGGCCTGATCGGTCTGCTCGCCGGACTGGTGATCGCGGCCTTGTTGGCCTTCCCGCTATCCTTGCTCCCCTCGCCCTTGGGGGATACCCTGCCTTTCATCGGCGTGTTGATCTTTAGCTATTTCGGCGTTTCTTTATTTGTCATGCGACAGAATGACATCGCCAATATCCTGGGAGTGATCACTTCCCGCCGTGAGAATGGGGCTGCCCCCAAATGGTCGCAGCAGGACCGCACCATCCTGTTGGATACCAGTGTCATCATTGACGGGCGCGTGGCCGACATCGCCAAGACCGGCTTCCTGCCCGGCACACTGCTCATCCCGCGCTTTGTGCTGAACGAGCTGCAATACATTGCCGATTCACCCGACAGCCTGCGCCGCCAGCGCGGACGGCGCGGCATGGAAGTACTGTCTGAATTGCAGAAAACATCATCGGTCGTCGTCCGCATCAGCGATGTCGACGTGGATGGCGTGCGCGAGGTGGACGATAAGCTGGTCATTCTGGCACGGCAGATGAAATGTCCCATCCTGACCAACGACTACAACCTGAACCGCATCGCTGAATTACAGGGCGTGCCGATCCTGAACATCAACGAACTGGCCAACTCGGTCAAATCGGTCGTCTTGCCCGGCGAAGTGCTGGTCGTGAACGTGATCCAGGAGGGCAAAGAATCCGGGCAAGGCGTGGGCTACTTGGAAGACGGCACGATGGTCGTCATCGAAAACGGCAACAAGTACCTCAACCGTGAGATTGGCGTTACAGTGACCAAGGTCTTGCAAACCGCCGCCGGAAGGATGATATTTGCAAGGCCGGATGAGAAGTGATCAGTATTCAGTGATCAGTATTCAGTGAGCAGTGTTCAGTGAGCAGTAACGCAGGAGCGAAATATGCTGCGCATTTATAATACTTTGTCCCGCAAGAAGGAAGATTTCCAGACCCTCGAACCCGGCGTGGTGAAGATGTACGTCTGCGGCCCGACGGTGTATTCCAACGCGCACGTCGGGCATGCCATGTCAGCCATCGTTTTCGATGTCATCCGCCGCTACTTCGAATATCGTGGCTATAAAGTCCAACATGTAATGAATTTCACCGACGTGGACGACAAAATCATCAACCGCGCCAACGCCCTCGGCCTGGACCCGTTCGTGCTCGGCGAGAGCCTCATCCGCGCTTTCGCTCACCACCTCGACGACCTCAACATCCTGCCGGCCACCGCCAACCCGCGCGCCACGCAGACGATGGACAAAATCCTTGCCATGATCCAGGGCCTGATCGAAAAGGGCTGCGCCTACCCGGCTGCCAATGGCGACGTGTACTTCCGCGTCACCAAAGACCCCGATTACGGCAAACTCTCCGGCCGCAAACTGGAGGATATGCAAGCCGGGGCGCGCATCGAAGTCGAAGAACTCAAAGAACACCCGATGGACTTTGCCCTGTGGAAGACCGCCAAGCCCGGCGAACCCGCCTGGGATTCGCCCTGGGGCAAAGGCCGCCCCGGCTGGCACATCGAGTGCTCGGCGATGAACCTGCACGAACTCGGCGAGCAGATAGACATCCACGGCGGCGGCAACGACCTCATCTTCCCGCACCATGAAAACGAAATCGCCCAGTCCGAGTCCTTCACCGGCAAGCCCTTCGCCCGCTACTGGCTGCACAACGGCATGTTGCAATTGGGCGGCGAGAAGATGTCCAAGTCGCTCGGCAACCTGGTCACCATACAGGATTTTCTCGCCAAACGCGACGGCGACGTGATGCGGATGCTGGTGCTGAACGGGAGTTATCGCGCCCCGCTGACGTTCAACGACGAGGTGCTGGATTCCGCCGAACAGGGTCTGGAGCGCATCCAATCCGGACTTCGGCCGGCCTCTCCATCTTCAACCGGCGCCTCACCCGAGGCGCTGACTGCTCTCGATGCGCAGCACCTACTCGGTACACAGGCCGAGGCAACCCAACAAGCCTTTACCGACTCGATGGATGACGACTTCAACACCGCCGGTGCGCTTGGCCATCTCTTCGACCTCGTCCGCGCCGTCAACACCGCCCGCGACGCGGGTTCCACCGGCGAACAACTCCAGCCTGCCCAGAAGACCCTGCGCACGCTGACCTCCGTCCTCGGCCTGCGCCTGGCCGAAAAAACCGGCGCGGGCGGCGCGGACAAATTTATTGATTTGCTGCTCGAAGTACGCGCCGAACTGCGCAAGCAGAAACTGTGGGCGCTTTCAGATACGATCCGCGACCGGCTCAAGGAACTCG
>JBDRTP010000179.1:0-2756 GCA_043823965.1 Chloroflexota bacterium | reverse complement strand
TGGCTGGCCAGCCGGAAGGTATCGTAGAAGCCGGGATTCTCAAAATAGGCGATGCCACGAAAACTGCCTATCTTCTTGTAGACCGCTGTTTCAACCGCAACGGTCAGTTTGCGTCCTAATTCTTCGTTAAGATAACGGCTGGCGGGGGTGATCATTTGGCTGACAGTAAACACCACCGCCTGGACGAGAATAAGAAGTGCCAAGTTGCGCACAAGATCAACGGATTCACCCCCCTGTAAGACGAAGCCCAACAAGTCGAACAGCAGTTTGGTAATCCATGCCGTGATGAGAGGCACTACTCCTTGCAGGGCGGTCAGCAGGACAAGAACGAGAAAGATTATCGGCTGGGCCTGCCAGGCCAGCCCAAGCATCCGGCCAAGGGAAGTCATAAATTGCGGAGCGCGAAAGGGCCAGCGCCTCATGTGTTTTTCCGCGAAGGGTGAGAAAACAGAGGAGGATCGATTGTAAAGTCAGGTTCTGTAGGAGCCCCCATGCGGCGCGGCAGTTTCGTAAGGACAACGCCTCGAAGGGTGTGAAGTGGGATGGGGCCGAACAGGGTCGAATCTAAGCCTGGCGAATCCCCTTTCACAAAATAGTGTCCGGCAGGGATATACCACCTCCGTAGCTCCTGTCCTTCCTGAACCGCCTGTTTTGCCTCATCGGCCGGTTCGGACAATTTTACAACAGGTGCGATGACCTCGTCTCCCGGCAGACCAACGACGCGCTTGATGTAAGGCCCCGGACCCATGAACTCCGGTTTAGATACCCAAGCCATTATCGAGGGCAATTTCCATACTACAATCTGGCCTCGGCGCAGCCAGCGGTGTGGCCAGTAGCGCAAGGCCAGCAAACGGTCGCCGTGGTGGTAAGTGGGATACATACTCCAGCCTTCCACCTGGACAAGGAATAACAATGCCCGGGCAAGGAGAAAAAGGATAACAACGGCGACTAGTGGGACAAGGAAGGAGATGTTCATACGATGAACTGTTTGAAGTCGGCGTAATACAGATCATTCATACCTTACTGCTTCCGCTGGGGGAACGTTGGCTGCCACCAGTGCAGGGTAGAGGGCGGCGAGCAACCCGACGACTACAGGCAATCCCGCGCCTGCCAAACCAATCCAGAGCAGGTTGAGGGAGACAGTCTCATAGAGCGCGGTGAACACACCCGCGCCTAAAACCGCCCCGGCCAATCCGCCCAACACTCCAATTAACGCGCCTTCGTAGAGGAACAGTAGCAACACCGTGTTCGTACACCAGCCTACTGCTTTTAGCACCCCAATCTCGCGGCGCCGTTCAAGCACGCTGGCCAGCAGGCTGTTGGCTAGCGAGAGCGCGGCCAGCCCGAAGCCGAGGCCCACAATGGCATAGTGATAGCCTTCGATGCGGACGAGAATGAACTCGCCCAGGAGCGTGCCGCTCATCGCGCCCTGGCGGTCCACCGTGACAGCCAGCATAAGTACGAACAAGGAAGCAGAGAGGGTTGCCGTCAGCGCGCCTAGTGCAGTACGGCTCCAACGGCGGAGCATCCCCATCCAAGCAAAGGGCAACACTCCCCTGACTGGCAGGTGGATAATTCTTCTAGGATAGGATACCTGCCCGCGCTGCAAACCCACAACTGGCAGGACGCGGGCAGCCAGCCAAGCTGGGTACGCGGCCCCGATCATGGTTAGCCCGACGACCAACAATGGCACGCCGCCCACCAGAGTTAGGGATGGCATGTCCCATCCCGCTGCGCGGGATACACCCCAAGCCACGAGCACTCCCAGCACGGAAGCGATCACCCCAACCAGGGTAATCTGCCCCAACATCTGCGCGAAGACGGTGGACGAGCGCCATCCGAGAGCCTTTTGTAGCGCAATTGTCCGCCGCCGCGCGACGACTTCTGTCCAGGCCAGGTCGAGGACGAACAACCCCCCAATGCTCAACAACCCGCCCAGTAGCAGCAGGTGACCGGTCTGGACGCGGGTGCTGTACGTTGCGGTAACATTCTTTTGAATCCACTGCTCTTCGACGTAGCCTACGCCGGGGACGTGGACGAGGACGCGGGTGGGGGAGGAGCCGACCATGATGTCCACGTCCAGCCCGGTGCGCCGGGCAATCTCCGAGGCGACAGTTTCGATTTTACGCTGCGCGGCGGGCGTGAGCGATTCGATTCCGCCTACACGGACACGGATGGCGCTGATGCAGTTTTCGCTAACCAATTGACAGACAGCCTGGACAGTAGTTAAAGCCATAGGAGGGCTTTGTATGTATCCCGCAGGGTTGATAGTTGGTCGCAAGATGCGCGGTTCGAGAGGCTGCCCATTTTCACTATAACGTAATATTGCAACCGGTGGGTAGTAGGTTTCAAGCGGGACGCGATTTATATCCTCTGGTTTTGGAAGGTTTTCAATGTTAAAAATCCCAATAGGTCGAAGATAGAAAGATTTTCCAATATCGGTCTCTTCATCTTCTGGTGTGCGAAATTCCCGATAAGCGAGGAACCCACTATAGCTATTGCCTCCAGGCAACACAATTTCCAGTACTGTCCCTTCATGCATAAAAGGCGGGATAATTTCGCGATAAGTAATTCCGATAGGGAGATCCCATAGAACACTACCCAATGACCCTCGACCACTTGTAAATAATTCTTCCACCCATTTTTCATAAATATCCTCGCTTGCCACAGTTTGAGTAGCAAGCGATTCCATAGGAAGAGTTGTTAGATATTTTCTACCACCTCGTTCCATGATTGCTTGCAAAGATCCAACTTCC
>JBDRTP010000178.1:0-4142 GCA_043823965.1 Chloroflexota bacterium | reverse complement strand
TACTTCTCCTTGACCGCCGCCTGGCGCTGGCGTTCCTTGAGCAGGTCCAGGCGGTAGGACTCCAGTTCGGGCAGCAGGATAGCAAGGGTCTGGTTTTGAATCGCTTCCAGAGCGGGCTGCTCCCCTCTCCTGCCTGCCCCCGTTTTTGGGGGGTTAGGAGAGGGGCCGGGGGTGAGGTCGCCCTCCTGCAGGTCCCACAAGATGGCCGGGTTGACCGGGGTGACCGCGCCGCTGCGCCCGTCGGCAAAGAGCGCAAACAGGCGCGTGCCGGCAATCTCGTTCTGCCCGTCGCGGATCTCGCCCTGGTAGAAGAGCAGCGTGCCGTCCATACACCCGTCCGGGTCGGTGAAGACTGCGCCTTCCTTCATGGCGACGTCCAGGTTGCGCTCCACCCAGGTCAGCAGGGCTTCGAACAGCGGATTGCCGAAGGTGACCAGTTCCGCCTGGGAGACGCGCATCGAGGCGTCCTTGTCGAAGGTCGCCAGGGGATAACGCCGCAGGAGCGGGGCGAACTGCTTCTTGAAATTCTCTTCCTCGCCGACCTGCCGCAGGGCGGACGGGACGCTCTCCACGCTCAGGAAGGCGCCCTCGGGGTACTCGGCGACCGTCTTCGACTGCCACTTGCCGCCCAGCATCTCCATCGCCCGCTTGAAGAAAGCCGCAGTGTATTCAGGGATCAGGCGGTGCTCGCGGGCCTGGTCGGCCATCTCGCGGATGCGGGTGTAGTCAATGAAGCGGGTGGCCAGGCTCTCGCCCAGTTCTTCGCGCACGCGGGCGATGTACTCCGGGTCCACCTTGATCTCGATCTCGCGCAGGATTTCGTCCATGCTGCGGGCGCCGGAAGCCGCTTCCACCAGTAACTGCGCCAGGTTCTTTCCCTGCACAATGTCGCCCAACACGTCGAAGACCTTGTCGCTGCCCAATTCCTTGCGGATTTCCTCGAGTTTGTTGAACAGGGCGTTCAACACCTGGCCTTCGCGCGTATCCGTGGCCACCAGGTTGAAGATAAAGACCTCGCGCGTCTGCCCGTAGCGGTGGATGCGTCCCATGCGCTGTTCCAGCCGGTTCGGGTTCCACGGGATGTCGTAGTTGATCATCAGGTTGCAGAACTGCAGGTTGATGCCTTCGCCGGCTGCCTCGGTGGCCACCAGCACCTGGGCCTCATTCTTGAAGACCGACTCGGCCCGGATGCGTTCCTCCAGCCCCATCCCGCCGTGGATGGTGCAGACGCTGTAGTTCCAGCGGCGCAGGTTCTTTTCCAAATAATCGAGCGTGTCGCGCGACTCGGTAAAGATGAGAACTTTGGAACCGGGATTCTGGCGGTTCAGGTCTTCGAGCGCTGTCTTGAGATGGCGTAACTTGGCCTCCACCGGCGGAGCGGAGTTGGCGATGGCCCTGGCCTGCTCGATCAGCCCGGCCAGCGTGTGCAACTCTTCTTCCAGTTCCTGGCGGTTCTCGGCGACGCTCAGCGTCTCCCAGACCTCCTCCTGTTTCCAGCGATCCTCTTCGCTCAGCTCCTCGACTTCTTCGAAGTCGTACCCTGACTCGTTGCGATTTTTCTGCTCCGCGCCGTGCAGCAGGTCCTCCAGGCGTTTCTTGCGCCGTTCCAGCGACCTGAGCAGGGCGAAGGTGCTGGAGGCCAGCCGGCGCTGCAGGATGACCAGGGCAAAGGCCACGTTACGGCGCTTGTCCTTGATGAGCGCCTTGTTGTACTGCTCGTTGACGTAGCGCGAGAGACCGTTGTAGAGTTCCTTCTCGGGGTAACTCTCCACGCCCAGGTTGAACGGCTTGGTCTCCACGTAGCGGGGCAGGAACAGCGGCCGGCCTTCGAAGTCCTTCATGTCTTCCTTGACCCGCCGGATGAAAAGCGGGTTCTCCTGCTGGCGGATGGATTCGGCCACCATATCTGTCGTTGCGAAGAAGCCCGGCTCCAGCAAATCCAGGAACAGGCGGAAGTTCTCCGGGTCGCCGCGATGCGGAGTGGCGGTCAGGAACAGCAAGTGCGTGCAGATCTCCGAGAGCCTCTCCCCCAGCCGGTAGCGGATGGTCTTGTCCAGTTTATCCCCATAGCGGAAGGCGGACATCTTGTGCGCCTCGTCCACGACGATCAGGTCGAATTGTACCGAGGCCAGGCCAGCCAGGATGTCGTCCTGTTTGGCAAAGTCAATCGAGGTAATTAATTGTTGCTCGCGTGCCCAAACATTCTGCCCGTAGAAAGCACCCATAATGCCGCGGTCTACGACCGTGAAAGTCTCCTCGAAGCGGTCCTTCATCTCCCGCCGCCACTGGTCCTTGAGATGCCCTGGCGAGACGATCAGGATACGCTTTGCCAGGTGGCGCAGTTTTAGTTCCTTGATAACCAGGCCGGCCATGATGGTCTTGCCGGCGCCGGGGTCATCGGCAATCAGGAAGCGGATGCGCGGGTACTGGAGCACCCGTCCGTACACTGCCTCGATCTGGTGCGGCAGCGGGTCCACTTTCGAGGTGTTCATCGCCAGCAAATGGTCGTACAGCGAGGCGAAGCGATAGCGGTGGGCTTCCAGCGCCAGGAACACGTGGCGCGGGTTGGCGGAGAACAGCGGCTTGATCTCCCCGCTCTTCATCTCGTCCAATTCGGATTTGGGCAGCACCTGGTCAATGTGGGTGCGCGAGTTCAGCGTCGCGCCCACAATACGGACATACTCGCCGAGGTCCTCGACCAGGTCAACCTTGATTGGTTCGGGCCAGCGTGGCCCCTGGATGATGCTGCCGGGAGTAATATCCATTAGGGTCTTTTCATTTTCCGTTTCAGCGTGTCAAAATAGGCCTGAAATTCTTGCGGGTCAATATCGGCGCTTTTGGCGCGCGGCAAAATGCTCTTGAAGTGCGCTTCGAGTGGTCCCCATGCAATCAACTTTTGGCGGAGCAGAAATTCCACATCTTCCAGGTCCGATTCAAAGCCGCGCGCAATCTTGCTCAAGGCAATGCTGTATAGGTCAAAGATGTAAACATCCACCTGCCCGTAGCGCCCCACAAAACGGCGGCTCTGCTCCGCATCGGGCGGTAAAGGGATGAACTCTCTCAGCGGGACCAATTCGAGATCCAGTTCCAACTCGGCGGAAAGTTGTTTCAGCGCCTGCTCCATTTCCGGCAGCGCACCCTCGATGGAATAATCCACATCCAGAGTCTCGCGCGGCGAACCGAGCAGGCACAAGGCGCTGCCGCCCAACAGGTAAAACGTCGCCGGGGTTGAAATCTGCTCGCCCAGACGCTGAAAGAATTTCTGCAATGCCAGCGAGGTCACTGTTTCCATGTTCGTTCCATCTCCCAGTGCCGCAGAAGATGACGCGCGGCGTTTTCGTAAGTTCCTGCCCAATTGAGATGCATCCCCGTCCGTTGCGCGTGCAAGCGCGCCAACGCCCGAAGCCGCGCCGTCGGGGAATTCCCCGTTATTTCCAATTCATCCGAGAACAAGTCTGGCAACTCCAGCCAGCGTATGCCCAGAAAAACCCGCAATGCACCTGCGTATTGCTGTTGCAGGCACATGGCGGCGGTGTAAAAGAACTTGAATGTCTGCGCCTGTTCGCGGGTCAAATTTTTGAGCGCGGCGGGGGCGTGCGCGGCATAGTCCGGGCGCGCCAGCAGGAGCGCAATCAACGCAACGCGCACCCGGCTGGATGGCTGGCGCACCAAATCCGACAGCAATTCCTGTGGGGCGCGCCCCTTCACCATGCCTGCATCGCTCTGGCGCGAAAGATAGCGCACGCCGAGTTGTTTCAACTCGGCAACCAGTTGTTCTTCGGCTTGCAGGGGGGCTTGCGTTGCTGCCACCATAGGATGATTTTACCTGATTATACGCCGAAATATTTCTTGACCTTTCCGACCACTTGTGCGGATACTCCCCCGGCCCCCCGGTCACAACCGAATACCCTCATCTGTTAGCCAGACGCCACACTCGTTCGCCGCATTCCCTGCCGGACGATATGGCGATTTGTGTTTAACCACCGTCCCGACGAAAACCGGTAGCCTCGGTATGTGTGGATTTCATATCATCATCCAATCATCAACCTCGGCCTATACTGCAGCGCCTCTGCCAGGTGTACCGGTTGGATCGTTTCGCTCCCCGCCAGATCAGCGATCGTGCGCGCCAGCTTGAGCACGCG